>CAJMSO010000219.1 GCA_905216075.1 uncultured bacterium
GCGAGCGCCGCTCGCTGCTTTCCGAGATCGGCCGCTTGGAGCAAAGCGCCAACAATGCCGAGGTCGAGCGCGTGCGCACCTCCAAGCGCCGCGAGCAGGCCTCCGAAGCCGTTCGCGCTGCGCGCCCGCGCGTTGACGAGCTCACCCGTTCGCGCGACGAGGCCCGTGCGCAGGCAAGCGATCTGGGTCTCCAGATTGCCGAAGCCAACGACGAGCTCGATCGCGTGCGCCGTGACGATTCCGAGGCAGCCGGCAAGCTCGCCGATGCCAAGGTCCGCCTGGCCCAGACGAGCGAGCGTCTGCGTTCGCTGAAGGGCCGCGTGCCTGACCTGGAGCATCGTCTTGAGGGCATCGACCGTCGTATCCGCGGAACACGCCAGGCCTCGCGCTCGCTCGAGCTGCTGCGCCTGCGCGTCGATCCCATGCACGAACGCTATTCTGCCCTGTTGGAACGCGCGTCGGATTGGGCAGCGCGCCTGCGTGACCAGGCCTCTCTGGAGGAGGCGGACTCCGCTTCGCTCAAGAAGACCATCGAGGATGCCAAGGCAGATGTTGCCCGCGCTAAGGAGCGAGTCGATACCGCCTCTGCCACGCAAAACGAGTTCAAGGTCGCGCGTGGCAAGCTCGAGGTGCAGGTCGAGGCTGCCATCAAGGCCATTACCGCCGATGGCACGACGGTGCTCGAGGAAGCGCTCATGCTTCCGGCGCCCACGGACCGCGATGCCGCCGAGCGCGAACTCAACCAGCTTGTGCGCCAGATCAACAACCTTGGTCCCGTTAACCAAGTTGCCATGGAGGAGTACGAGCAGCTCAAGCGCCGCGCCGATTACATCGAGGAGCAGCTGGCCGATTTGGAGAGCGCGCGCAAGGCGCTCACCAAGATCACCGTGGCCATCGACCGCAAGATGCGTAAAGCCTTCCTGGTGACCTTCGAGAAGGTCGATGCGAACTTCCGCGAGATCTTCGCCATGCTGTTCCCGGGCGGCCAGGCACATCTGGAGATGACCGACCCCGAGCATCCGGCCGAGACGGGCATCGAGGTCGTGGCGCAGCCGCGCGGCAAGCGCATCACCAAGATGATGCTCATGTCGGGCGGCGAGAAGAGCCTGACGGCGCTCGCCCTGCTCTTTGCCGTATATCGCACGCGTACGGTGCCGTTCTATGTGCTGGACGAGGTCGAGGCGGCGCTCGATGACGCCAACCTGTCCAAGCTCATCGGCGCGCTCGACGTGTTGCGTTCCGATACGCAGCTCTTGGTTATCTCGCATCAGCGCCGTACTATGGAGGACGCTGACGTCCTCTACGGCGTCTCGATGCAAGCCGACGGCGTCAGTCGCGTCGTCTCGCAAAAACTCGATCGCGAAACCGGAAAGGTCGTGAATGCATAATGGGATTCTTCGATGCTCTCTCGCGCGGACTTGAGCGCAGCCGCGAGGCCCTCAACGAGGTCTTTTATTTTGGCGGCGAGGTCGACGAGGATTTTTGGGAGGACCTAGAGGACACCCTCGTCATGGGTGACATGGGTGCCGAGATCGCCATTCAGGTCTCCGATGACCTGCGCGACGCCGCGGCCAAGAAGAACCTCAAGACCGCCCCGCAACTCCGTCGCGCCCTGGCCGAGCAGCTCGAGCAGCATTTTGTGCCCGTTGAGCGCGATCCGTTCGCCGACACGCCGAGCTGCGTGCTGTTTGTGGGCATTAACGGTGCCGGCAAGACCACGACGGTCGGCAAGATCGCGAGTGCCATGGCTGCCCGCGGTAAAAATGTCGTGATCGGCTCGGCCGATACCTTCCGCGCCGCCGCCATCGAGCAGCTCGATGTGTGGGGCCAGCGCGCCGGCGTCCCCGTCATCAAGCGCGACCGCGGCTCCGACCCGGCAAGCGTTTGCTATGACGTTCTCGACGAGGCCGATAAGCGCGGCAGCGACCTGGTGCTTATCGATACCGCCGGCCGTCTGCACACGAGCCCCGAGCTCATGCGCGAGCTTGCCAAGGTGGTCAACGTGACGCGTAGGCGCGCCGCCAATATGGCCGCCGGCCCCATGCCCGTCTCGGTTGTCCTCGTGATAGATGCCGCGACGGGCCAAAACGGTCTGAACCAGGCGCTCGAGTTTAACGAGGCGCTGGGTCTGGACGGTATTATCATGACTAAGCTGGACGGCACGGCTAAGGGCGGTATTGCCATGGCCGTGGCCGAGAAGCTCAAGCTCCCGATCCTGCGCATCGGCGTGGGCGAGCAGGTCGATGACCTGCAGGAGTTCAATGCCAAAGATTTCTGCCGCGCCCTGGTGGGCGAGTTCAACTAAGGAGTGACTAGTGTTTGATTCTCTGAGCGATCGCCTCAACGACACATTTGACCGCCTGCGCGGCAAGGGTAAGCTGACCGAGGCCGATATTACTTCGGCCATGCGTGATATTCGCATGGCACTGCTCGAGGCCGACGTCAACTTTAAGGTCGTCAAGGAGTTCGTCGCCAAGACCAAGGAGCGCTGCATGACCGCCGAGGTCATGGAGTCGCTGTCTCCGGCGCAAAACGTCGTCAAGATCGTGCTCGACGAGCTCACCGAGATGCTCGGCTCAACCGAGAGCAAGCTCGTCTTTAGCAACCGTATTCCCAATGTCATCATGCTCGTGGGCCTGCAGGGCTCCGGTAAGACCACGGCGGCCGTAAAGCTGGCCTACCTGCTCAAGAAGCAGGGCCGCTCGCCGTTGCTCGCCGCGTGCGACGTCTACCGTCCCGCTGCTGCCGACCAGCTGGCCACGCTCGGTGGCGAGATCGGCGTACCGGTCTTCCGCGGCGACGGTGCGCACCCGGTCGATATCGCCAAGGGCGCCATCCAGGAGGCCGTTGACCACCTGCGCGACGTCGTCATCGTCGATACCGCCGGCCGCCTGCAGATCGACGAGCAGATGATGCAGGAGGCCGTGGACATCAAGAAGGCCGTCAAGCCCGATCAGGTGCTGATGGTCGTCGATGCCATGACCGGCCAGGATATCGTCAACGTCGTCTCGACCTTCGCCGATCGCACCGACTTTGATGGCGTGATCATCTCCAAGCTCGACGGCGACGCCCGTGGCGGCGGCGCGCTTTCCGTGCGCCAGGTGACCGGCAAGCCCATCAAGTTTGTGAGCATGGGCGAGAAGCCCGATTCGCTGGAGCCGTTCTACCCCGATCGTATGGCCAAGCGCATTCTGGGTATGGGCGACGTTGTCGGCATCATCGAGAAGGCCCAGGAGGCGGCCGATGCCGAGCAGCTCGAGGCCGCCGAGCGCATGCTGCGCGAGGGCTTTACCATGAACGACATGCTCGACCAGATGAAAGCCGTCAAGAAGATGGGCGGTATGAAGGGCATTCTGGGCATGCTCCCCGGTGGCCAGCGTGCGCTTAACCAGATGGGTGGCAACCTGGACGAAGGTATCTTCGATAAGAACGAGGCCATCATCATGTCGATGACCAAGGAGGAGCGCCTTCGCCCCTCCATCATCAACGGCCAGCGTCGCGCCCGTATCGCCAAGGGCGCCGGCGTGACCCCCACCGAGGTCAATAGCCTTATGAAGCAGTGGGGCGAGATGAATAAGATGATGGGCCGCATGCGCTCGATGGCCAATCAGGCACAGGCTGGTGGCAAGAAGGGCAAGAAGGGCAAGAAGGGCAAAAAGATGCGCATGCCCAATATTCCCGGTCTGGATGCCATGGGCCTGGGCGGCATGGGCGGCCTGGGAATGGGCGGCCCCAAGTCCGATATGGACCTGCTGCGCCAGATGGAAGCGCAGATGCGTAATAAGAAGTAACGACTGGTTGAGCCATGTGTGGCGAAGGCCG
>CAJMSO010000220.1 GCA_905216075.1 uncultured bacterium
GAAGTGGCCGTCTTCGCTTACGCGGGGGCGGCTATTTCATTCGGCCGATAAACAGGCCGAGTTCGATAGCCGCGATTAACAACGCCAGTAACGAAATAACATCGCTTACGTTCATACCAATTCCCTTCTAAAGGGAGTTGGCCCATCCGTACCCCATGGCAGTAGTCTAACGTAAATGGCAGGTAATAGGAACACTTGTTCGTATTACCTGCCATTTCCTAATGCACAAACATGCGCACGAACTTGTGCTTCCAGTTTGCGTAAGGAGCGTAGCGGAATGGCACGTCCAGCCACGTTGCCTTGTTCACGATGCTCTTCTTATGGCTAAACGTATCGAAGCTCTCGCGTCCATGGTACTGCCCCATACCGCTCGCTCCCATGCCGCCAAAGCCCATATGACTCGTGGCCAAATGCATAATGGTGTCATTAACACAGCCACCGCCAAAGGGCACGTTATGCACAAAGCGCTGTTGAACTGCGCGATCCTGGCTAAAGATATACAGGGCCAGCGGCGTCGGACGATCCGCAATAAACGCTTCGGCCTCGTCTAAGCTCTCAAACGTCAGCACCGGTAAGATGGGACCGAAGATCTCCTCCTGCATCACGGCGTCATCGGGGACCACGCCATCCAAAATCGTCGGCTCGATCTTGAGCGAAGTCTCGCGCGCGGTACCTCCAAGCACGACCTTATCGGAATCGATCAGCCCGCGTACGCGTGCGAAATGCTTGGCGTTGACGATATGCCCGTAATCCTCGTTATCGAGCGGATGCTCGCCAAACATGCGACGAATCTCCTCCTTGATGAGGCCCAGCAGCTCATCGTGCACGCGCGTATCGACCAGCAGGTAGTCGGGCGCCACGCAGGTCTGGCCCACGTTGAGCCATTTACCAAAGGCGATACGCCGCGCCGCGACCTTTAAGTTTGCCGTCGCATCCACGATGCAGGGACTCTTTCCGCCCAGCTCAAGCGTCACGGGCGTAAGGTTTTTACTTGCGTGCTCCATGACGAGCTTGCCGACCGGAACGCTACCGGTAAAGAAGATCTTGTCCCAGCACTCATCGAGCAGCGCTTCGTTTTCGGCGCGCCCGCCCTCGACAACCGTCACCAGACGCGGATCAAATGCCTCTTCACAGATTTGCCTGAGCACCGCGCTCGATGCCGGAGCATAGGCGCTCGGCTTGATAACCACGGTATTGCCCGCAGCAAGGGCGCCAGCGAGCGGCTCGAGCGTCAGCAAAAACGGATAGTTCCAGGGCGCCATGATGAGCGTGACACCATAGGGCACGGCTTGCGTTTTGCACACGCTCACGGCGTTAGCGAGGTCGCACGGACGCAGGCGCGGACGACTCCATCGAGCCACATGAGCAATCTGATGACGAATCTCGGAAAGCGAGGTGCCAATCTCGCACATATAGGCCTCGTCATGCGACTTTCCCAAATCGGTCTTGAGCGCATGGGCAATATCGGCCTCGTGGGCCCGCACCGCATCGCGTAAACTCGCGAGCGCGCGACGTCGAGCATCGACATCAAACGTGGCGTGTGTCTTAAAGTAGGCGCGCTGATCGCCGACGATGCGCGCAATTTCCCCGGTGTTCATGGACCCTCCTAGTTCTCGTCCTCAAACATACCACCTGCAACAACTTCGTACATATGCTCGAGCTGCAGGCGGTCCATTAAAAGAGGAACGGGGTACAGGGGATTGGCCTCGGCATCGGCATGGGCCGCCATTTGCGGAATATCGGAGCGGCGAATACCCGAGACATATTTGGGGATTCCCAGGGCCTCGTTCATGCGGTCGACCCAATCGATAAAGGCCTCGGCCGCAAGACCATCCCGTGCGGTAGCCGGCGCAATGCCCGCCATGCGAGCGAGGTCGGCAAGCTTGGGGGCGGCGGCGTCACCATAAGCGCGAAGCATATGCGGCAGGATGATGGCGTTGGCCAAGCCGTGCGGAATCCCGTAACGCCCGCCCAGGCTGTGTGCGATGGCATGAACGTATCCAACATAGGAGCGCGTAAAGGCAACACCCGCCTTATACGCCGCCGAAAGCATGTTGCGACGCGCACGCATGTCGTCGCCATGTTCATAGGCCTCGAGCAAATTGTCGTGGATGAGCTGCACCGCCTGTCGCGCCATCTTGCGCGTATAGGGCGTAGTGCTTCGCCCGATAAAGGCCTCGACGGCATGCGTCAGGGCGTCCATGCCCGTCTGCCCCGTAATGGAGGCGGGCAGGCCACGCGTAAACTCGGGATCGTGCACCGCAAAGCGCGGGATAAGTACAAAGTCGTTAATGGGGTACTTGTAGTGCGTCTCGCCATCGGTAATTACCGCCGCAAGCGTGACCTCGCTTCCCGTGCCTGCCGTGGTGGGAACGGCGATGAGCAGCGGCAGGCGACGATGAATCCGCAGCAGGCCGCGCATCTTGTTGATGGGCTTGTTTGGCTGCGCGATACGTGCTCCCACGCCCTTGGCACAGTCCATGGCCGAGCCACCGCCAAAGCCGATAATGGCCTGGCAGGCGCTCTCTCGATACAGGGACGCCGCTTCCTCCACATTTGAGACCGTAGGATTCGCTGATGTTTTGGCATAGACCGCAGCGCCAATTCCCTTGGACGCGAGCGCTGTCTCGAGCGGTGCCGTGAGCCCCAGACGGGCAATGCCGGGATCCGTCACGATAAGAACCCGCTGAATCGAGTGCTTTTGAAGCACCGCGGGCACATCCTCGGCATGCTCCAGAATGCGTGGCTCGGTATAGGGCAGCACCGGCAATGCGATACGAAATACCGTTTGATACGTTCGGCACCAGGCGCGGCGGGCTAGATGCATAAAGGAAACTCCCTCATTTGTTGATTGGTCAACATTTGCTCGACCGATTGTACTCATCGGCGGTCAAAGACGGCCTGCCAATCGTTAATCAATCAACATCTTCATATCTCAAAATTGTTTTGGTTGATTTCCGATCTCAGCCGAACACATTGAGCAAATAGGCCATTCCCGCAGTTAGCTGAACGCCCCCGCGGCCCCTCCTGGGGTCCGGGGGCGCCGTTTTCCCAGTTGATGGAACGGTGGAGATGTGTTTCGATAGGTCCGGTGGCCATGCTCCGCCCGCCGCCCGGCACCTCTTCCCAGACTCAGCCGGACGGTCGGTCCGTCTATTCCGTTTTTCTTCTAGGCTAGGCCAGCGGGGCATCGCCCCTCTCTGCGCGCGCCCTCTCGATGAGGCCCGGCGTCAGGTCGAGTTCGCCGAGCGCCACGTCCTCCACGCCGTAGGCGTCCAGCAGCGCCGCCGCGTCCTCCCCGAGCATCGCCCTGAAGGCGCGGGCGGGCGTCGAGAAGCCGAGCGCGCCGCGGGGCTCGGAGTTCGCGTGCGACATGGCCAGCGCCAGGTCCGCCGGGGCGAGCCGGTCGAACCTGAGCCCGGTGCCCTTGGGCAGCAGCTTCCTTATCTCGACGTGGTTTCGCTCGCAGGCGCCCTTCTGGTCGCTGCGGCGCGGGTCGCAGTAGAACAGCCTCGTCTCGCCGGGCCCCTCGCCGAGCAGCGCCGCGATCGCCGCCTCGTCGGAGAACTCCGCGCCGTTGTCGGTGAGCACGGCGCGGAAGACCCTCCCCATGCCGTCGGCGCCCAGCACCGAGCGCACGCCCTCCAGCGCCGCCTCCACGCTCGCCGAGTCCTTCGCCTCGAGCAGGAGCGCCAGCTGGAGCCTGCTGGGGCGGTGGAGCAGTGTGAGCAGGCAGGCCGAGTCCTCCCGGGTGTTAGCGCTAATCTAAAATTGACCACTTTCGCAAACGCATCTCGCCGAATGCGC
>CAJMSO010000221.1 GCA_905216075.1 uncultured bacterium
TTTCGCGGGCGACCTGCATGTCGCCTTCTCTCAATTCCTCAATTTCGATAAGGCCCAGGATGCCGTTGAGCGGCGTGCGGATGTCGTGGCTCATGCGCGTGAGGAAAGCGGTTTTGGCGGCATTGGCGGCATCGGCTTTCTGCCGTTCCTCCTGTGCGCGGTAAAGCGACCAGACAAGGATGACGATGCCGGTGAGCAAAATGCAGATGACGACTGCCGCAATGACGATGCGGTTGCGGTAGAGAAGTCGGAACGCATCCGATTCTTGCGCCGAGTACGATGTGGGGAAATAGCTGTTTGCAGAGAGCGATTCACCTGCATTGACGATGCCCTTATTGATGATTCCCAGCAGCTCGGGCTTGCCGCGCGAAATTAAACACGATAGTTGCGCCGTGTTGGTGAGTTCCTGTGTTTCGAAATCCTCGATGTCGTAGATGTCGCGGAGAGTTTCCAGGCGCGTGCTGGGGACAATGATGCAACGTGCCTTCCCCTCATTGAGGGCTTTGAGCACCTCGCCGTCATTCGAATACTCGGTTACCGTTGCGTTCGGAAAGAGACTTTCGAGCTCAAAACGGTTAACGATTGTGCTCTTTGTACAAGCGATGTTCTTAAGGTCGCTGTTCAGGTTTTTGCCACTGTGAATGGCGGTCAGCGAAACCGTTCCCATCGAGTTTGACTGGATGACCCCTGTCTGCTCGGCGAGCCAGTAGTCGCGAAACAACGGTAGGGCGACATCGATGGTCTCTGTGGAAAGGGCTTTGGTCATTTGCTCGTTGTTCGAGAACGCTACTGTTGCAACCGTAATGTCAAACTTGTCGTGCAACGTCGTTGCAAGCGAGGCGAGCGACCCTTCCATTTCGCCGTCGTCATTTTGCGTGCAGTAGGGGAGTTTGTTTTTAAGATAGCCGATCGTGATGGTGTTGTCGTTTGCTTTGAGCCAGGAGCGCTCGGGGCCGGTGAGCGATGATGAGCCGCTGTTTTGGGCCGAGTAATTCGCCTTGACCTCGTCGTTATAGCGTGGGTTGACGCGGGCGATTGCCGTCATGGCGGCATTGATATCGTTCATCAGGTCGGGGCGGCTTTTGGGGACGGCAAAATAGTAGTCACTCGAGCCAACGTAGAACATGGGCGACGCATCGGGCGACGAGATGGTGTCGTTCATGATGACGGCGTCGACTTCGTCGTTTGCGAGTGCGTCAAAGAGCATGGAGCCTCCGTCATACTCCCTGTATGTGCAGGTGATTCCTTCGTTGGCGAGCCACTGCTGGCCAACGAAGGTTTGCATAACACCGGAGTTGCAACCGATGGTAAGGCCCTGGAGCGCTTGGGGGTCACCCTTGGCCAGGTCGTCGCGATCGGGCTTGGCGTAGATGTAGTAGCGCTCGGCGCCCTCGGGGTTCGAGGAGAAGAGCAGCTTTTGGGCGCGTTCCTCGGAGTAGGAGATGTTGGGCATGAGGTCGATTTCGCCCGCCTCGAGCATGTCCATAAGCTCGGTGAAGGTGCCGGAGACGTATTCGTATTGCCAGCCCGGCGTGTAGTATGACAGCGTCTGCAGGTAGTCATAACCCCAGCCCGAGAGACGCTCGCCGGGGGTGCCGTCCTGGAAGCCTTCGTTGTTGATAAGCCAGCCAACGCGGACCGTCTTGACCTGCTGGTCAGAGTCGGCGGCAAAGGCGGGGGCAGGCATGACGGCGCTCAGCACGGTGAGTGCGGCAAGCGCGACAGCCAGGGTGCGGCGTAGGGCTAAGCGAAGGACGGCGGAAGGTTTCACATGAAATCCTATCGAGTTGAGACAGTTTCGCATAAGGATACCAGCTCAGCATGCTTAGTCGGCAGCTGAGCCGCTAAACGGTCCCGCCCGGCACTTGGGGACAGTCCCTTTCTGCCGGCACAAAAGGAACGTCCCTAACTGCCGGTTGCCTAACTGCCGGTTGTGGGACAATACCGAGCAAACGTGATTGGGCGTCTGGGAAAAGGGGTCGAGATGAAAAAGCTGAGGACGCTTGCCGATGTTTTGCGCCAGGCCGGTTTCGTGCGTATCACGGGCCTGTTCCTCATCTTCTATCTGCTGTGCTCGACGGCCGTCTGGCTGTCCGAGCCCACGACCCTTACGTTTGGCGATGGCCTCTGGTTTAGCTTTGAGACCGTCTCGACCATCGGCTTTGGCGATATCCCGGCCGAAACGCCGGTCGCCCGTGCTATTACCGTCGTCCTGAGCGTCATCAGCATCTTCTACATTGCCATGCTCACGGGTGTGGCGGTGAACTACTGCAATACGCTCATCAAGCTGCGCCAAAAGGACACCATGGCGCGCTTTATGGACGATCTGGAGCATTTGGAAGAGCTCGATCGTGACGAGCTCGCCGACCTGTCGCGCCGTGTGCGCGAATATCGCCGACGCCAACGCTAGAACGGGCGCCGCGCGTCACGACGAGGGGGACTGAATATGAATATCACGGTATACCTGGGCGCCAGCGTCGGCAATGACCCGGCGTTTCTGCCTGCGGTGCAAGAGCTGGGCAACTGGATTGGCTCCAACGGGCACGCGCTGGTATACGGCGGGTCCAAATCGGGCCTGATGGGCGCGCTCGCCGATAGCGTACTCGAGGCAGGTGGACACGTGACGGGTGTTGAGCCGAGCTTTTTTATAGAGGCCGAGTTTCAGCACGACGGCATCGATGACCTCATCGCGACGAGCGATATGGCCGAGCGCAAGGCCAAGATGATTGAGCTCGGCGATGCGTTCATTGCCTTTCCCGGTGGGACGGGCACGCTCGAGGAGATTGCCGAGGTCATGTCCGCGGTGTCGTTGGGGCACCTGAGTGCTCCGTGCATCCTGTATAACCTTGACGGTTACTACAACGACCTCAAGGCGCTGCTCGGGCACATGATTGATAAAGGGCTTTCGAGCCCGAGGCGCCAGCACGGCATCTACTTTGCCGACGATTTGCGCGAGATTGCCTCGATTATCAACGGATAAGTCTTGAGCCTGCCCCACTATGACTCCCAATGGTGCCGTTTGTGGCGCAGATGGTTGGCTTGTCTGGGCAACGCTCGCTCTACAATAAAACGTAATTATGTCGACTTTGACCGCGGGAGGACCCGATGGACAACCTTGCCAAACCCACAAACCGCGCGCTGTTTTTAGTTAGCGTTGCCGTGACCGGTGCGTTCGCAGGTGCCGCGGTCTGGCTGTTCTTTTTTGCGATGGAGCACGGTATCGACTATCTGTGGACCGAGATCCCCCACATGCTGGGCGCGGCGTCGCCCGAACTCGCCAGCGGCCCGTTCGGTTTTCTGCCGTATCCGTTTTTTGTCTGCCTGCTGGGCGGCCTGCTGATCGGTCTGTACGAAAAGCTTACGGGCACCAAGACCGACGACCTCAACCAGGTGATGGCTAAGGTTAAGCAAGACGGGCGCTACCCGTACGACAACCTGGGCCAGCTTTCGCTCGCGGCATTGCTGCCGCTGCTGTTTGGTGGAAGTATTGGACCGGAGGCCGGCCTGACCGGCGTTATCGCGGGTCTGTGCAGCTGGGTCGGCGACCGCATGCGTCGCTTTGGCACCGAGTTTAGGGAGCTCACGCTGCTGGGCACCCAGGCTGCCCTGACGGCGCTCTTTACCGCGCCCGTGTTTGGCTTTGTGGCGCCGCTTGCCGGAAGTGCTGACGGCCAGGGTGTCGGCGATGGCGAGGATTCCGAATCCGGTGAGATCACCATCAGGCTGCCTAAGGCGCAAAAGACCGTGGTTTACGGCATCGCGATTGCTGGCGGCCTGGGCACCTACCTGCTGCTCGGCCAGCTCA
>CAJMSO010000222.1 GCA_905216075.1 uncultured bacterium
GCCGAGCGTCGAGCCGAGATGCGCCGCCTGGCCATCGACCCGTTTGACTATGACACGCCCATCAGCTTTGCCGATGCCGGCGCGACCCGCCAGGATTCCACCCGTGCCGGTGTGCGTGCGGTTCCGGCGGGCTTTGAATACGTTGCCATTCACGATGGCGCTCGTCCGCTCATTACGACCGAGGCCATCGACCACGCTATCGACGTGCTCGTGAGCGACCGTGCCCTCGACGGTGTCGTGTGCGGTCAGCCCGCGATTGACACGCTCAAGATCGTCGACGGCGACAACATCGTCGAGACGCCGCCGCGCGAGCTGTACTGGGCCGCGCAGACGCCGCAGATCTTTAGTGTCGACGCCATGAAACGCGCCCATGCCGCGGCGATTGCTGAGGGCTTTATCGGCACGGACGATTCGTCGCTGGTCGAGCGCATGGGTGGGCGTGTCCGCTGCGTCCAGAGCCCGCGCGATAACCTTAAGGTGACGGTGCCCGAGGACCTGCGTCCCGTAACCGCGATTCTGCTCGGCCGCATGGCCGAGGGAGAGGACCTTCCCCATGTTCAGTAACCTGCGCATTGGACACGGCTACGATGTTCACCGTCTGGTGGAGGGGCGTCGATGTATTATCGGCGGTGTCGACATTCCCTACGAGCGCGGTCTGCTGGGCCACTCGGATGCCGATGTGCTCGCGCACGCGCTGGCCGACGCCATTCTGGGCGCCTGCCGCGGGGGAGACATCGGCAAGCTGTTCCCCGACACCGATCCTGCCTATGAGGGCGCCGACTCGATGGTGCTGCTTGCCCGTGTGATGGACTATGCGCGCGAGCTGGGCTTTGAGTTTGTCGATGCCGATTGCACCATTGCCTGCCAGCAGCCCAAGATCACCCCGCACCGCGATGCCATGCGCGCCAACCTGGCCCATGCCCTGGGCGTTGACGTCGAAAACGTGGGCGTCGCCGCCACTACGACCGAAAAACTCGGCTGGGAAGGCCAAGGCGAGGGAATTGGCGCCTGGGCCGTCTGCCTGCTACAGAAAACCGTTAAGGAGTAACGAATGCGTATCTACAACAGCGCTACCCATAAAAAGGAAGAGTTCCAGCCCATCGAGCCCGGTAAGGTCCGCATGTATGTGTGCGGCCCCACGGTCTACGACAACATCCACATCGGCAACGCCCGCACGTTCATCAGCTTTGACGTGATTCGCCGCTGGCTCATCGCGAGCGGCTACGAGGTCACGTTCGCTCAGAACCTCACCGATGTCGATGACAAGATCATCAAGCGCGCCAACGAGCAAGGCCGTACGGCTGCCGAGGTTGCGACGGAGTTCTCCGACAAGTTCATCGGCGTCATGCGCGCTGCCAACGTGCTCGATCCCGATGTGCGTCCCCGCGCCACCAAAGAGATCGGTCCCATGATCGCCATGATCAAGACGCTTATCGAGCAGGGCCACGCTTACGCAGCCGATAACGGCGATGTGTACTTTGCCGTGCGCAGCGATCCCAACTACGGCCAGGTCTCGGGCCGCAACATCGACGACCTCATGGTGGGTGCGCGCATCGAGGAGAACGAGGACAAGAACGACCCGCTCGACTTTGCCCTGTGGAAGGCCGCCAAGCCCGGCGAGCCCAGCTGGCCGAGCCCCTGGGGCGAGGGCCGTCCTGGTTGGCACACCGAGTGCGCCGCCATGGTGCACCGCTATCTGGGCACTCCGATCGACATTCACGGCGGCGGCTCCGACTTGGCCTTCCCGCATCACGAGAACGAGTGCGCCCAGGCCACCTGCGCCTGGCACCAGGGTTTCTCCAACACCTGGATGCACACGGGCATGCTGCTGGTAGACGGCGAGAAGATGTCCAAGTCGCTCGGTAACTTCTTTACGCTGGCCGAGGTGCTCGAGCAGCACTCTGCCGCGGCTCTGCGCTTGCTGATGCTGCAGACGAGCTATCGCTCGCCGCTCGACTTCTCCTGGGAGCGCCTGGAGGGTGCCGAGAATTCGCTCACACGTATCGCCGGTACGGTCGAGAACCTGCGTTGGGCTGCGAACCACGCGACGGCCAACGCCGATGAGGCTGCCGCCGAGGCGTTTGCCGCCAAGGCCGCCGAGACTCGTGCCGCCTTTAAGGAGTGCATGGACGACGACTTTAACACCGCCGGTGCCATGGGCGTCGTCTTTGGCTTTGTCACCGAGTGCAACCAGTATCTGGAGCAGGCGGGCGATGCTGCCGACAAGGCCGCAGTCCTGGCTGCCGCCGATACGCTGGCCGAGCTGCTCGATACGTTTGGCGTTGAGCTTCCCGAGCCCAAGGTCGAGTTGCCGCTGGGCCTGCTGGGCGTTGCCGCCGGTTTGGTTGCCTACACGGGCGACGACGTGGACGAGGCCGCTGCCAAGATTCTCGAGGCTCGTGCCGAGGCTCGTGCCGCCAAGAACTGGGATCTGGCAGATGCCATCCGCGATCAGCTCAAGGACCTGGGCCTGACGATTGAAGATACCGCCGCCGGCACTCGTATCAAATCTCTCTAATCCCCGCGGGTTTCCCAAGCACCCGACCTTGCCGTTCAAACCGTCGCTCGCGTACTCAAGTACGCGTCGCTCCTCTTTCACGGCAATCTCGGGCACTTGGAAAACCCGTACCGACCGCCCGAATTAATATTCATGGGCGGTCGTTTATTTTGTTTCGTTTGATAGTTGTATTTAGGAGGTCGCTTTATGGCCGACAATCGCAAGCGTGCGCCTCGTGGCGGCAAGCAGGCTGCTTCTGGCTCGCGTTCGATTCGCCGCAATGACCGCGCTGCCGCTCCCAAGGGCCAGCGCGATCGCACCCAGGCCGCACGTCCGCAGCGCGATCGCAACCGCGACGCTGTCCAGACTCCCAAGGGCGAGTTTATCGAAGGTCGTCGTGCTGCCGCCGAGGCGCTACGCACTGGTTTTCCCATCAAGTGCGCGCTCATTGTCGAGGGCGGGGAGCGCGATGCCGCCTTGTCGCGCCTGGTCGACGACCTCAACGCCGCGGGCGTCCGCATTAAGTATGTGCCGCGCGCGCAGCTCGACGCACTGTCGAGCCATGGCGCTCATCAGGGCATCGCACTCGAGGTTGGCAACTTCCCCTATGCTGATGTCGCCGATATTCTCGACCGCGCCGGCGACGGTCCGGCGCTTGTCGTCGTGCTCGACCATGTGACCGACGACGGCAACTTTGGCGCCATTGTGCGCTCCGCCGAGGTCGTGGGCGCGGCCGGCGTCGTCATCGCCAACAAGCGTGCCGCCGGCGTGACCGTGGGCAGCTACAAGACCTCGGCCGGTGCTGTCATGCATCTGCCTATCGCGCAGGTTCCCAATATTGCCCGTGCACTCGATGACCTCAAGGCCGCTGGTTTTTGGGTGGGCGGTGCTTCCGAGCACGCCGAGGGCAGTTGCTGGGATGCTTCCTTCGAAGGTCGCGTGGCGCTCGTCATGGGCTCCGAGGGCGACGGCATCTCACGCCTGGTGCTCGAGAAATGCGACTTTTTGACCAAGCTTCCCCAGCGCGGCATGACCGAGAGTCTCAATGTGGCCCAGGCGACCACCGCGCTGTGCTTTGAGTGGCTGCGCCGCAATGCCGGCGAGCTTATGGGGGAGGAGTAGCGCATGTCCAAGAAGAACCGCGCCAAGTCCAAGGCCAAGCGCTTTGGCGAGGGCTCGGCCAAGCCGATTGTCTCGGCCGCAACCTACGGCGTGGGCGGCAATGCGTTTGCGCAGGCTATCGCCGACCCAGTCTCGACGGTGCACTCCAACAAGCCCGAGCTGCTGGTGGTCGACGGT
>CAJMSO010000223.1 GCA_905216075.1 uncultured bacterium
CGCCACCGGCGTCCGCGCCTATCTCGACGCCCTGCAGAAGGAACTCATCGAGCAGAACCTGACCGTCGACGAGGCCATGCAGGCCGAAGAAGGCACCGAGGCCCGTACCGCCCTGGCCAACAAGGCCGGCAAGGCTGCAACCAAGAACACCTATGTTAAGTGCAAGGCCATGCTCGAGGAGATGCGCGACTACCTCAAGGAGGGCGACTTCTCCGAGGAGTTCGTCCCGAGTGACTACGATGCCGACAACGACTGCCTGGTCGAGTCCATCACCTACGCCGACGAGGCCCTCTCCGATGAGGACGTTGCCGGCCCCGAGGCTAAGGAGGAGGCGACCGAGGAGAAGTCCGAGGGCAACAACATGGCCGCCATGGCCGTTGGCGCCATCGTCATCATCGGTGTCTGCGGCTTCGTGCTCTATCGTCGCAAGAAGGCCTAAGACCCTCGCGTTGCAAGAAACGGGCGGGTCGCATGAGTCATCCCGACCGCTCGGCCTGCCCTTTTGACCGGTAGGAAACGCCGCCGAAATCTTTTCAAAAAAGATTTCCCCGCACACACTTCGCTGTGCTATAGTGCAGCGCAACAGCAACTAGGTGCGACCGCGCCACGGCATCACGAAAGGAGCCACCAAGATGATGAACACGATGAAGTCCCTCAACAACTGGTGGTGGCGTGATGCGAATACAATCGGTCGATAGTGAGTCCCTCACGCCTATTTTTGCGCTCTAGGTGATTGGAAGGCCTCCGGTTTCGACCGGGGGCCTTTTTCTATCTCGAGCCCGATCGCATTCGCATCACGCGCCTCCGTTTTTCTCTTACACTCCCCTTTTTGAAAGGACTTTCACCATGTCTCAGAACACCACCGTCGCCGCCCAGCCCCGCACCGTCCAGACCGCCGACCGCGGTAAACTCGATATCCGCGCTCTTGTCCTGCTCGCCATCCTGCTTGCCGCCGGCTTCATCCTCAACTTCACCGTCGGCAAGGCAATCTCGGGCATCTCGGGCGGTATGATCAGCCCCGAGTTCATCATCTCGGCCTTCTGTCTCACCATCCTGGTCGTTCGTCCCAACATTGGCCAGGCGCTCGTCATTGGTCTCATCTCGGCGGCCGTGATCCAGATCACTACCACCTCGCCGTTTGTCGATTTTGCCGCCGAGGGCATCGCCGCCATGCTCATGGCCGTCATCGTCAACGCCACCGCCAAGGACGGCCAGGTTAAGCCCGTCGTCGCCATCGCCGCAACATTCGTGACCACCTTTGTCTCGGGCGTCATCTTCATGGTCATCAAGATGGCCATGCTCGGCGTTGTGGGCGAGCTCGCCGCAGCCATGCTGCCCGTCGTCGCCATGACCGCCGTATTTAACGCCATTCTGGTCGGCGCCCTCTACATGCCCGTCCAGAAGGCCCTTAAGCTCAACTAACCTGCTCGGCTTTACGAGCTACCCCCATCTTGGCGTTTATTCGTCGCTCGCGTACCCAAGTGCGCTTCGCTCCTCTTTCGCGCCAACCTGGGGCACCTCGTAAAGCCGTCTCCGTGCTTCACCACCAAAGACTGTCCCAAACAACGAGCATTTGGGGACGTTCTTAAACGACTAGTCATGCAAGAACGTCCCCAATGACTATGAAAGGTATCCATGGAAACGATCATCAACGTCGACGATGCCTCGTTCTCCTATGGCACGCAAACCGAGCAGGCGCTCAGCCACGTTTCGCTCAGCGTGAACAAGGGAGATTTCATCGGCATCATCGGGCCCTCGGGCGCCGGTAAGTCCACACTTGCCGCCTGTCTGTCGGGCGCTGTGCCTCACCACTACACCGGCGCCTTTTATGGCTCCGTGTTAGTTGACGGCCACGACACCTGCGAGGTCTCGCTCACCGACATATCGCAGATCGTCGGCAGCGTGTTGCAGGACATCGATACCCAGATGGTCGCTTCGGTCGTTGAGGACGAAATGCTCTTTGGTCTCGAGAACTTTGGCGTTCCGCATGACCAGATCGAGCAGCGCTTGTGCGAGACGCTTAAGACCGTCGGCATTAGCGACCTGCGCGACCGCGAGATCGCCACCCTCTCGGGCGGCCAAAAGCAAAAGGTAGCTATCGCCGCCATCCTCGCCATGCGTCCGCGCGTCTTAGTGCTCGATGAGCCAACCGCAGCACTCGACCCCGCCAGTTCCACCTTGGTCTTCGAGACGCTGCGCGAGGCAAACCGCGCGCTCGGCATCACCATCGTCGTCGTTGAGCAAAAGGTCGCTCTGCTTTCGGAGTACTGCAACCGTGTGTTGGTGCTCGATCACGGCCAGATCGCGCTGCAAGGTGAGCCGCACGAGGTCTTCGCACGCACCGACGAGCTTCGCACCATCGGCGTCGATTGTCCGCGCGTCACGCGCATCTTCAACAGTCTCGAGGCCGATGGCTTGGTAAGCGGCACGCCCTGTCTGGATGTCGACGAGGCAGAACGCCTGATCACGGAAATCGTCGACCCCGACCGTGCGACAAGCGATACCCAGGCGCCCGCAGGCTCCCCGCACGCGCCGTCGCTGCGCCCGCATGCGAAAGACGCCGAGCCGGTGCTCACCTTTGACCATGTCGAGTTTTCCTACCCCCATGGAGGCGCCGCCGTCCACGACCTCAACTTGACGCTCTACCCCGGCGAGCTCGTGGGCATTGTCGGCCAAAACGGAGCCGGCAAAACCACGCTCACCAAACTGCTCACGGGTTTGCTCAAGCCCGCATCGGGCAGCGTACGCGTTACGGGCTTGGACACGGCATCGGTTCCCACGAGCCGCATCGCACACGAAGTGGCAACGCTTTTCCAGAACCCCGACCGCCAAATCTGCAAAGACACCGTGCTCGACGAGGTCGCCTTTGGTCTAGAGCTTGCCGGCATCGACCGCGCCGAAGCCCTGCGTCGCGCTCAGCTGGTCATCGACCGCTTTGGCCTGCCCGCCGACGAGGCACCGTTCTCGCTGTCACGCGGCCAGCGCCAGATGGTGGCGCTGGCATCCGTTGTAGTGGTCGAGCCCAAGATCGTGGTGCTCGACGAACCCACGAGCGGCCTGGACTACCGCGAGTGCATGACCGTCATGGAAACGGTGCGCACCATGGCAGAGCGCGGTTGCGCCGTCATCATGGTCTGTCACGACATGGAAGTCGTTTCCGACTTTGCCGAGCGCATCGTGGTGATGGCCAACGGTCGCATCCTCGACCGCGGCCGCACGCACGAGCTGTTCTCGAACATCGAGCTCATGCAGCGTGCCTACGTTGAGCCGCCCCAGGTCATCGAACTCTCGCGCCGTCTGGCATCTTCCGTCTCGCCCGCTTTTGCGCAGGTGAGCGAGGTCACCGATGTCGTTCGAATTACCAAGGAGATGATCCACCGTGGTTAACGTCATCGACTACATGCCGGGCGATACGCTGCTGCATCACCTGAACCCCGTCGTCAAACTGGGCCTCGCCGCCGCCATCATCGTCGGCATCTTCTTGTCCGACTCCTACGTGGCGCTGCTAGGCTTTTTGGCACTCACCCTTGCGCTGGGTGCCTATGCCGGCGTCGTCAACCGTCTGTTCTCGCTGCTCAAGTTGCTGATTCCGCTCGCGCTTATCATGCTGGTGCTCCAGCTGGCCTTTATGCGCGATGGCAACGTGGTGTGGGGCTTTATCACCGACACGGGCCTCATCACAGGATCAAAGGCCTGCCTGCGCCTGCTGGGTGTGGCGCTACCACTCATCCTCATGCTCATGGTGACCAAGCTCAACGACCTTGCCAACGCCTGCGTCGAGGTGCTGC
>CAJMSO010000224.1 GCA_905216075.1 uncultured bacterium
AAGGCCGCCTAGGACCAAACAATACGTCCTAGGCGGCTTTTTTGGCGCACATCAGCCACCGTAAGAGATATCGGAGCACAACGCCCGTTGCCGCTCCACAGCAGTCGATCATCACATCGGTGATCATGCCAGCGCGTCCCGGCACAAAGAGCTGAATCGTCTCGTCGATCGAAGGAATCAGCAGCAGGAACACCGCCGTGGGCAGCAGCACGTCAAAGGTGCGCCGGCCCTCAAAATCAAAGGCATGCGTTGCCAGGATGCCGAGCACCATATACTCGGTAAAATGCGCGCACTTGCGAACAACAAAGTTGGTCACCCATTCATATGGAAGTCCCACGCCGTGCAGGAAACCGCGGATAGCTTCCATGACCGTTAGGCTCAGCGAGCCCGACCCCGAGCCGGGAACCAGCGAATTGCCCCAGATCAAGAGCGCCATCAGGCAGGTTACAACCGCCCATTTTCGATTGATCTTAACCATGCAGAAGTTATGCCTCCGCGCGGAGCGGCGCGAAGCTGGCGGTACCGCCCTCGATAACGCTCAGATAGGCACGGCCCGTACGCTTGGCAGTTGAGGACTGCAGGCGCTCGATCTCTTCCTCGAGGATCTGATTGACGCGCTCGTGACGACGGTTTTCCATAATGCCGGCGGCAATAGCCTCGGCCCGCTCGATGCTCTCGCGCGAGATACGGGCAGTATCCTCGGGGAACACAGCGCTGTGACGGCCGACATAGGCGGGGGCAGCAGGCTGAGGGGCAGCGACGGGAGCGGGGGCTGCAACAGGAGCAGGCTCGTCAATCTCATCCAGAATCGCGGTGGCGGCGGCCCACATGTCCTCGTGGCCCGAGTAATCGGCCATGGGAACATCAACCTCGAGCGAGGCGTCCGGAAGGTCGCCGGTGTCGATGCGATCTTGGGCATCAATCGATGCGGTGATGGCTGCAGGCTCATCGAGGTCATCGAGATCGATGTCCGTGGCACCGGAGATGATAGGCATGCTGGCGAGGTTTGCATTGTACGGCGCAGCCTCAGCAGGACAACATCATCTATTCCGACTTTGTATGCCGCCTGCTGCTGGGCAGGAGCGCCCCAAAGCGAGCTCTCGGCGGCACGGCGGGCGGCAACGGCCTCCTCGTCCGCGGTCATGGCTTCATCAACGTACGAATTATCGGCAAAAGCGTTCGCGTCCGACGAGGTAGCGCTGTAGGCGTTATTGGATGCCGCGTTGGCAACGAGTGCCACGAAAGCCGCCGTGCTGCCCGCAGGGGCGGCCTGGGAACCAGACACGGCGCGTGCCGCGGCGGCGATGTCGTCGCGATTGAAGGAGCCGGTCTGCCCGCCGTTGGTGAGCTCGTCGATGGCGACTTGATAGACGTCGCGCGAGTGTGCAGGGTCGCAGCTCACCGGCGAATCGTCGTCGAGCATACTGTCGATCATGGACCAAGCCTCGGCCTCGTCCATAGCATCTGCAGCTCGAGCGATGGTAGGGACACCATCATCGGCATAACGGCGCTGGAACGCACCAGTCAGGCCGGAAAGGAATGCCGAGGTAGACTGCTCCGCCTGAGCCTGAGAAGCAGAAGCCGCAGCGTAAGGAGTCGCATCCTGCTGCTGAGCTGGAATCGAGGCGGTCTTGAACTCGCTTTGATGCTGATTGAGATTGGCGGCACCGCCCATGGCATCGGGCTGGAACAGACGCTCTTCACGCTGCGCACGATACTCGGAGATACCCAGCGAGGCGGCATAGATACCCACGCCCGCCACCGCGCCCACGGCGAAGGGAACCGCACCCGCCACGACCGTCTCGTTCACAGACGAAAACGGCAGCGTCGCGGCATACATAACCACGGGAGCGGCAAGGCCGATCCCGCAGGAAAGTCCGGCAAGGACTGCTCGTTGTGTTGCATCAGAAGAAGCCATGAGCTCTCCCCATCTTCCAGCACCCAAATCGCATCATTTAGTTGGCTGCGCGAGAGAAGATGAAGCGGGACATGCGTCCCAAAGCAACGGTATATGGTTCGTTTCATCTGCGTTTTCCGTCGCGAAGCTTAAAAGTTATTATGCGAAACCGACCCTCCGATTGCAAGCGATGAGGCCGGATTATGGCTCGAAAACTGCTGCTTGTCGGTCATAAGGTCAAAAAATGTTGCCGAGTGGCGCCGTAAAGAAAGGGCCGGGGCATAAACCCCGGCCCGATTGCCCGTTCTTATGGCGATATAGCGTGCGGCTTTTGGTCTAAAACGTCTGCTCGTAGTCGCTGTGCTTTTTGGCCGAACGCACCAAGAACTCCTGATTGGTGTTGGTGCCCTTAAGGCCCTTAATAAACGACGCCGCCGCGCGCTCGGTGTTGTTCATGCCGGCGAGAATGCGACGCAGGCCGAAGACAAACGGGCGCATCTGCTCGTCGACCAGCAGGTCCTCGTTGCGCGTACCGGAGGCAACGGGGTCGATGGCCGGGAAGATGCGACGGTCGGCGAGGTCGCGGTCGAGCTTGAGTTCCATGTTGCCGGTGCCCTTGAACTCCTCAAAGATGACCTCATCCATCTTGGAGCCGGTGTCGATAAGGGCGGAGGCGAGGATGGTGAGCGAGCCACCGTTCTCGATATTGCGGGCTGCACCCAGGAAGCGCTTGGGCGGGTAGAGGGCTGCCGAATCGACGCCGCCCGAAAGGATGCGGCCTGAGGCGGGCGCCGCCAAGTTGTAGGCGCGGGCAAGACGTGTGATGGAGTCGAGCACCACCACGACATCGCCGCCCAGCTCCACAATGCGCTTGGCACGCTCGATGACGAGCTCGGCCACGCGGGTGTGATTGTCGGCGGGCATATCGAAGGTCGAGGCTACGACCTCGCCCTTGATGGAGCGCTGCATATCGGTGACCTCTTCGGGGCGCTCGTCGACAAGCAGGCAGATGAGGTGCACCTCGGGGTTGTTGATCGAGATGGACTGGCAGATCTTCTTAAGGATCGTTGTCTTGCCGGCCTTGGGCGGCGACACGATCAGGCCACGCTGGCCCTTGCCGATCGGCGACACGATATCGATGGCGCGACCGGTGATGGAATCCTTGCCGTGCTCCATGCGCAGCGGCTCGTTGGGATAGACCGGGGTGAGGTCGCCGAACTTGGGGCGATTGCGAATCTGCTCAGGATCCATGCCGTTGACGGTCGTGATCTTGGCGAGGCCGGCGCGCTTGTCGCCGCCGCGCGAAGGACGCAGCGAGCCCTCGATGACATCGCCCGTGCGCAGACGCGCGGAACGGATGAGGTATGCGGGCACGAAGGCGTCGTCGTTGGACTTCATGTAGCCATGGGCGTGGATGATGCCGGAGCTGTCTGGGCGAATCTGCAGAATGCCCTTGATATCGCGGAAACCCTCGGCCTTTGCGGCGGTAGTGTAGATCTCCTCGACGAGCTCGGCCTTCTTCTTGCCGGTCGTCTCGATCTCGAACTCCTTGGCCTTCTCGCGCAGCGCGGCGACCTTCATGGCCGCGAGCTCCTCGCGCGAAAGCGTGGGCTCAGTCGGAGCGGCATTGCGCTCCTTATTGCGCTGCTTGCGGTCGCGCTGACGGTTGCGGCGATCGTTGTTACGCTCGTCCTTGCGCTCGTTGCGGTCATTACGCTCGTCGTTGCGCTTGTGCTGACGGCGGTTGGGGCGAGCGCTCTCTTCGGTCTCGACGGGGGCGGTGCCATCGGTTGCGGAGGCGTCTTCGTTAGCCGAAGCATCATCGCTGGCCTCGGCATTGGAATCGCCCTGCGGCTCGGCCTCGGCATGCTGCTCG
>CAJMSO010000225.1 GCA_905216075.1 uncultured bacterium
GCCGTCGGCGTTTCGCAGGGTGCCGAGTGGGCGCTCACCAACCCCACCCACGTGTACCAGAACAGTTGGTTCCACTACGCCAAGGTATACGCGGCGCTGGCCGGTTGCTGGGGCTTCATTGCCATTAAGTACCAGTGGGGCAAGATCGGCAAGGCGCATTGGTTCCGCGCGTGGCCGTTTGTGATCGTCGCCATCAACATCATGATCGCTGTCGTGTCCGACTTTGAGAGCGCCTATCACTTCTTTGTCCTGGGCGAGTCCACCTGGGTCACTTCCGAGGGTGCCACACAGCTGGCCGGCTGGAACAACGTGTTCAACGGCATCGCCGGTATCATCAACATCTTCTGCATGACCGGTTGGTGGAGCGTCTACGCCTCCGAGGATCAGACTGACATGCTGTGGCCCGACATGACCTGGGTCTACATCATCGCCTACGATATCTGGAACTTCTGCTACACCTACAACTGCCTGCCCACCCACTCCTGGTTCTGCGGCTTTGCGCTGCTGCTGGCGCCCACCGTCGCCGCCTTTATCTGGAACAAGGGCGGCTGGATCCAGAACCGTGCCTTTACGCTGGCCATTTGGTGCATGTTTGCCCAGGTGTTCCCGTACTTCCAGGAGGAGTCCATCTTTGTGACCCACTCCACGCTCGACCCCAACGCCGCCACCGCGGTCTCGATCGCCGCGCTGGTCGCCAACGTCGCCGCGATCATCTACATCGCCTACCGCGCCAAGAAGCTCGGCCGCAATCCCTACAAGCAGGATGTCTTTGAGGGCACCAGCGATTGGGAGAAGGCTACTGATCGCCGCGCCAAGGTGGATTACGCGCACGCCGAGTAACGCGCCTGGCGCAAACATCGCTTGAGTACGAAGCCGCGTAGCCGGCTCCGCGCAAGTCAACGCATTGCAGAGCCCCCGGAATGTGATTCGTCCGCGTTCCGGGGGCTTTTTGCTGCCGCGAGGATGCGGCTAAACGATGCACTCGGGTTAAATCGGATCTTATATTTCGCATGCGCTTTATATGGCTCCATTTTTGGGTACAGTGTTGTCCCGATATTGAGCTTGGGGGATATATGAAAGATGAGACGATAGGCCAAGAAGATGCGGCCCAAGATGCAGAAGCGTGTGCCGAGGCCCTGGAGAGCCTTGACCGGATTGCGCTTGACGATGTTGCGTTTGGCGATTCGAGCGTTGATGTGCAGGATGAGCCGGAAGCCGTGGCGCAGTCCGATGATCAGGATGCAGGCGACGTTGAGCCTGCCGAGGATGAGGCAGATCACGAAGACACCGAAAGCGAGGCCGGCAACCAGCCCGAATCCGACACGGGCGAGGAAACCGTCTTGCTCGACAGCTTGCCGGCCGAGGATTCGCTGACCCGCGAGCTTCCTGGCCTGGGTTCCGCACCAGCCGTAGACGAGACCATCGCCATGGGCGATATTCCCCTGCCGTCCGTTCCCTCGGCACGCGAGGCCGAGGTTCGCCATCGCAAGATGTCGCCCAAGCGACGCAACCTGATGGTGGCAGGCGTTGTTGCCGTCGCGCTCGTCGCCGGCGGCGCGGGCTATGCGGCTTGGAACGGATACCAGCAAGAGCAGGCCGCCGTGGTTGCCGCAAACGCCCATACCATGATGTCGGTGCAAATTGGCGTACATGCCGCGGGGCTCGACTGCTCCACCGGCTCAAAGATCCCCGTGCAGGTGAGTGGCCAGGACTCCGACGGCTCTTCTGTGAGCGAAACGCTCTACGTTGACGAGCACGGTCGCGGCATTAGGCTGCTGCCCGGCGATTACACGCTCTCCATTGCTGGATCCCCCATCGCGGAAGACGGCACCATCTACACCGTCCCCACCACCAAGGCGCAGGTCACCATTAAGAGCGATGGGCAGGATTTGAGTGCCCAGGCCACCTTTAAGCTCAAGGTACCTTCGGCCGACACGGTGACCGACGACCAGATCGATGCCGCCGCCAAGTATGCCGAGGAAGGGGGCGCAAGCTCTGCCGCCGCGGCAAAGATACTCCAGCAGGCGGCAATTACGCGCCGTGATGCCGCCGCCAACGCCGTAAGCGCAAGCGAGGCACAGTCCGCCCGCGATGCCGACGCTCGACACAAGGCGACGAACCTGTATCAGCTCGATATTCCGGTTGAGTGGTATGGCAAGGTCGCGACCTGGCAAAACGGCAGCACGCTGTGCATCTATCTGGGCGATGACACCAATACGCCAATCGTGACACTTGTCGCAGTGCGCGACGGCGAGACCTTTACCCCCGACGACGGCGATACGGTTTTGGGCACGGTCAGCCTAGGCAACGGCTACACCGTCTACGCCAGCGGCCCTGTCTATCCGTACGTGATTCCGCAAACCATCAACGGGCGCACACAGAACCCCGTGTCGACCTACCCCATGGATACGGCGATTGAGCTTGTCGAGCTCACGACCGGCAACCGCTACACATACAGCCAGATCAAAAACGACCTGGTCGGTAAAGACGGCAAGGCAGACGCCGCGACCAAACTCGAGACCGACTACCTCGCCCAGATTCTCCTGCCGAGCATCAAAGCCCAGGACTAGTCGGCCCGAAGACGGCTGCCCGACGTCCACATCCCCCTACGCAGTTGCGGTGAAATAGGGATTGTTTTTGCTGGTCAAACCGCAAAACAGTCCCTATTTCACCGCAACTTATTGGTGGCCTTTTGGGTGGCACTCAGCGCCAAGGGTCGGCTTCGAACATTGGCTCGCGCTCGGGGCGGCGATCGCTGTAGGGATCGTAGCCGTCGTCGTCCTCGTTCTCGGCACGGATGTAGGGGTCGCGCGGCTTGGGTGCCGGTTTAGGCGCAGGCTTGGGTGCGGCGGATGCGACGGGCGCTGCCTCAGCCGCCGGTGCGTTCGTCTTCTTCTCGTCTTTCATCTTCATAGCTCCTTGCCATGTACTCACGTTCAACACCATCGATTGTCGCACGAAAAAGGGCGGCGGACCCAATCGGATCCGCCGCCCTTGGCGTTCGGCTCAAAAGGCAGATTTTAAGGCATGGCCCAAAATCTACTCGGCGTCGGGGACCTCGTAGGTGGCCGCCGGCGTATTGTCGCACACGACGGTAAAGCCGCCGTCCTTGTCGACATCGACCGTCACCTGATCGCCCTCGCGCACCGTGCCGTCGATGATGGCCGCCGCGATGGCATCGACAACCTCGCGCTGCACCAGACGCTTGAGCGGGCGGGCGCCAAAGACCGGGTCCAAGCCGCCCACGGCGAGCATCTGCTTGGCCGCCGGGGTGATGGCAAGCGTCATGCGCTCCTTGGCCAGACGCGCGCGGACGTCGGCAAGCTGGATGTCGACAATCTTCTCGATCTGCGCCATGCCGAGCGGATGGAACACCACGATATCGTCGATACGGTTGAGGAACTCGGGGCGGAAGGTCTGAGCCATGGCCGCGTTGACCTGATGGCGCATCTCTTCCTCGTCCTTGCCCGAAAGCTCGGCGATAGCCTTGGAGCCCACGTTGCTCGTCATGATGATGATCGTGTTCTTGAAGGACACCTGGCGACCCTGGCCATCGGTCAGGCGGCCGTCGTCGAGCACCTGCAGCAGCACGTTAAAGACATCCGGATGGGCCTTCTCCATCTCGTCGAGCAAGATTACGGAGTACGGACGACGGCGCACGGCCTCGGTGAGCTGGCCGCCCTCGTCGTAGCCCACGTATCCCGGAGGCGCACCGATCAGACGCTGGACGCTGAACTTCTCCATGTA
>CAJMSO010000226.1 GCA_905216075.1 uncultured bacterium
CGATGAGCTCCTTCGTGGTATTGAGCACGCGCTGCAAGTCGTCCTTGCTCGCCTGTTCAACATGAAAACCCATGCTTGCGGTTACCGGCACACCAAAGCGCGTAGCGAGCGCCGCCGCAATGTCGTGCGCCGGGATCTCGTCGCGATGGCACGGAACGGCAAGGATGCTCACAGTCGCCGTGCGTCCGGGCTCGGGACGCGGAATGGCCTGCGCCGTGGCGCCCAGGTGTGCGAACTCCGGCGAGCAGGCGTACACCGCCATGCCTCGCGGCGTCACCGTCAGCTGGGCCTCGAGCGTAAACTTGCCCTCGCCCACTGCAACCTTTGTCGTGTGCATACCCATGGGATCTCCTGTCGCCCGCGATGTACCTGAGACCATCTTCGCCTGTATTGCGACTATACAGGCAAGCGCAGACCGTGACAAAGGCGCTGCTTCTTGTCGTATTCTGCTAGAGTTGCAGAGACTGAATCTAGCTCATATAACGCAACATGGGAGCAACCGCCTTGACCACCGCAACCTCGTCCACAACAGCATCAACCGCTGCCGCGCTTTCCCCCGCGCGCACCAACCTCTGCCTAGCGCTGCTCGTGTTGTTAGGCTTTTCGCTCGGCTGCTCGGAGTTCGTGGTCATCGGCATCGAGAGCGACCTGGCGACGGAGCTCGGCATCTCACTTGCCACCGCAGGCCAACTCATCAGCGTGTTCGCGCTCGTCTACGCCATCGCAACGCCGGCGCTTGCGCTCAGCACGGGACGCTTCCGCCGTTACCAGTTACTCGTGTGCTACAGCATTGTCTTTGTACTCGGTAATCTTGTCATGGCGTTGGCGCCCAACTTCCAAGTGCTGTTTGCCTCGCGCATCATCTTGGGCTCCGTCTCGGGCGCACTGCTCGCCGTGGGCGTGACGTATATCCCCGAGCTGCTGTCCCCGCAGCAGACCTCACTCGCTATCTCGGTGGTGTACGGCGCATTCTCCGTGGCGATGGTCTTTGTGACCTCGATCGGCAAGTTTGTGGCCGACACGCTCGACTGGCACGTTGCCATGTACGGCACGCTGACCTTCGCCGTTCTGATCTGCGCCGCGCTCGTGGCGTTTATGCCGCGCGCCGGACAAACCGACGAGCCTGCCACCTTCCGCGAGCAGGCGGGGCTTCTGCGCGAGCCGAGCATCATCACCGGCATGCTCATCTTCTTGTTTGGCGTGGGCTCGGTCTATGTGTTCTACGGCTACGTGACGCCCTATCTGGAGCAGGTGCTGGGCATGGGCACCGTTCAGGCGAGCACCACCCTTATGGCCTACGGCGTGTTCTGCCTGATCTCGAACATCCTGGGCGGATGGATCGATGCGCGCTTTGGCATGAGGGCGCTGCTCGTGACGTTTGTGCTCCAGGCCGCGGCTCTGTTTGGGCTGTTTGCCGTTGGCGGCACCATGCCCCTCGCGCTTGTCTTTGTCTTTAGCCTGGCGATGCTCATGTACCTGTTTTCGGTCTCGTGCATCACGCACTTTATGGACGTGGCCCGCAGCCGCCATCCCAAATCGATGGTGCTCGCGAGTTCGGTGGAGCCCATGGCATTTAACGTTGGCATTTCGTTTGGCACCGCGGTGGGCGGCGCCGTGGTAAGCGGGATTGGCATTGCCTACGTGGGCGCGGTTGGCGCCGCATTCTCGCTCGTAGCCTGGATACTCACGCTAGTGACGATCAAGCTGGCACGCTGGGAGCGCAAGCGGGCAGCACAATCTTCGATGCAGGCATAGGGGTGGGATCGAGGCAGGCGCAAGTACAGCTCAGCGCGGCGGGCGTCCGATGAAAACCACACCATACGAGCAGTGTTTATCCGCCCGCAGGCTCCAGCGGTTCAATTTCGTGTACTTGAAATACACGTTTTTCCACGATTTCGTGTATTTCAAGTACACGAAATCGTACTAAACTATGTATTTGAAGTACATGAAATTGGAAAGGCAGCCCCATGCGCAGATCAATCGAATCCGTTATCGAATCATGGGCGACAAAGGACGCCTCGCGCCCCCTCCTCATCCGTGGCGCACGACGCGTGGGCAAAACGTACGCTGCCGAGGAAATCGGCAGACGAATCGCCGGCGATGCGTTTGTCAAACTCGACTTTCAGACCGATCTTGAGCTGATTGCCCCGCTGTTCGACTGCCCCACCGACGACGTTGACACCATCGTGGCACGAATCTCAGACTATAAACGCACCCCCATTCGCAAAGAAACCGCATTCATCCTGTTTGACGAGGTTCAGCTCTGTGAACGGGCGCTCAACTCGCTTCGCTTTTTCTCGGGTTCGGGCTGGCGCATATGCGCGACCGGCAGTCAGCTCGGCGTCGCCACGCGCAAGCGCAAGCTGCCTTTTCCCAGTGGCGTCCGCCAAGAGACCATGCATCCCATGTCGTTCGAGGAGTTTCTCTGGGCGCTCGGCGAGGAGCAGATGGCCGATGCCGTTCGTGCCCACGCCGACACGCTCGAGACCTACGCCGCACACCAAGCCGCGCTCAACCTGTTTCATCGATACCAAATCGTGGGCGGCATGCCCGCCGCCGTCAACGCATATCGCAAGACGCTTTCCATCGAAGACGCGCGCGTCGAGCAGCGCGAAATCGACGAGACCTACACCGCCGATATGACCGACCCCGAAAACGGGATCAGCGGCGTAGCAGCGCGCAAGGTCTGGCGCTCCATTCCATCCCAGCTGCTACGATCCTCAACCAAGAAATTCAAGTACTCCGAGGTCGAACGCGGAGGCCGACACTCAAAGCTCATCGAGCCACTCGACTGGCTCGAGGGCGCCGGCATCATATCGGTCAACAACCTGACCGAAGGCATCGAACCTCCCCTCGTCCCCTTCGACGACGAAGACGGGAGCTTCTTTAAGGTCTATCTTCTCGATACGGGCCTCATGTTCTACAAACTCGGTATCAACCCGCGACTCTGGCTCGACCTCAAAGAGGATTCCGCCATTGCGCTGTCTTCCGACTTTCGAGGTGCCTTGGCGGAGAACTCGGTCATGCAGGCATTTTCGGGCAATGGTTTGCAGACGTATTACTGGATGCCACCGTCGTCTTGGAAGACGAACGGCGAGCTCGATTTTCTACTTCAGACCGACCGTATGGAGATCGTTCCCGTCGAGGTAAAATCCGCACGCAACGTGCGCGCGAGAACGCTCGGGTCGTTTATGGAAAAAGCCCGGTCGCCGTATGCCTACATATTGTCCGAGAACAATTTTGCCCGCAGCGAAACCGATGACGGACGCGAGCTGCGCCATCTCCCCTTGTACGCAGCGGGCTTTATCGGAGCAAACTGCCTCAAGGGCAGTCTGTAACCCCCGCGCGACCGCCCAGAAAGGAACCATCATATGCAGCACGTACTGTTTATTTGCCACGGGAATATCTGTCGCTCGACGATGGCTGAGTCGGTGTTTACCGAGCTCGTGCGCCGCGCTGGGCGCGAGTCGGAGTTTGTCATCGATTCCGCAGCGACCTCAACCGAGGAGATCGGCAACCCGCCGCATCGTGGCACGGTCGCCAAGCTGCGCGAGGTCGGGATTCCCGTCGTCGCACATCGCGCACGTCAGGTGCGTCGCGCGGAGTATGGCGACTGGGATCACATTGTCTATATGGATGCCGAGAACGCGCGTGACCTGCGTCGCATCTTTGGCGACGACCCCGACGGCAAAATTACGCGCCTGCTCGATTGGACCGAGCGCCCCGGCGACGTGGCCGATCCC
>CAJMSO010000227.1 GCA_905216075.1 uncultured bacterium
CAGACCGCTCGGCATGGTAAAGAACGCAGTTTTGTCCATAACGATCACTCCCCTAACCCGGGCTGGAACCTCATGGATGTATGTACCCACAAAAAAGGCGATGCCCATAACGGACACCGCCTTTAAGACATATGTGTCAAAACAGTTAGCAAGATGAGACGCCCGCAGTTGCGGTGAAATAGGGACTGAATAGCCCCTCAAACAGGCAAAACAGTCCGTATTTCACCGCAACTTATGAAGGACGGTCAGCGGTTGCGTTCCTTGAGGGCGCGGTCGATCTCGCGTTGGACATCACGCTTCGCCATGTCCTCGCGCTTGTCGTAGAGCTTCTTGCCGCGACCCAGACCCAGCAGCAGCTTTACGCGGCCGTCGGTATTAAAGTAGAGCTCCAACGGAACCAGCGCATAACCACGGTTGCGAAGTTTGCCGTCAAGAAAGTCGATCTCCTTGCGGTGCAGCAGCAGACGGCGCCGACGGTCGGGATCGCGATTCCACACGCCACCATGGCTATAAGGGTGGATATGCAGGCCGACGAGCCAGCACTCCCCGCCACGAATCAGTGCAAAGGTATCGGTAATCTGGCACGCGCGCTCGCGAATCGACTTGACCTCGGTACCGCTCAGCTCAATACCGCACTCAAACGTCTCATCGATAAAGTACTCGTGATGTGCCGAGCGATTCTTGGAAATGAGCTTGCGCTCGCGCTTACTGGGCATCGCCGGCCTCCTTGGCGCCATCGGCGTTTGAGCCCGCAGCCTCGCGCTTTGCCCTGCGCTCGGCATTAAGCTCGGCATCGCTCTCGCGCACCAGCTTGATAATCGCCGCGCATGCCTCCTCGCCCACCAGGTCGCGGGCACGGACCGTCAGACGCGTAGCCTCCTGCTTGTCGCCGTCGCTTGCAGCATCGGTCGCGCACATGATCAGGCAGATGGCGATCTCGGCCGAAGGCGAGGTCGGCACGCCCTGCAGGGCGAGCTCACCCATCACATGGTCGTCACTCTCGTCCGCGGCATCCGGATAGGTGGTATGGATCTTGTTGAGCAGGCGCGTCGTATGCGCATCATTGGGCGCCAGGCGCAGCGCCAGACGCGCACAGCCCACGGCTGCCGAAATGTTCTCGGTCTCGGGCTCCAAGAAGTACTGGCCTAGATTGGCGTAAGCGCGGGCGGCGCACTTGCCATCGCTTGCACGCTCCAGCACCGAGAACGAGAGCGATGCCCATTCCTGCTTGTCCTCGAGTGCGCGGAACAGCTCGGCCAAATCCAAGCGATAGTTGCAGTTCATGGGGTCCCAACGCACAGCCTGCATCAGGGCATTACGAGCGCTCACATAATCCTGCTGGCGAATGTAGGCAAACGCCATATCAGAGTACAGGCGGTCAAACGGCACCTCGACCTGCACGAGCTCGCGCGGATCCTTCTCCACGCGGCGATAGGCCAAGCGCTCAAACTTGCTATCGAAGCTAAAGTATTGACGCTTCTCCTCCGTCTTGCACTCAGCATCAATATACTCCTCGGCGAGCTCCACCAGACGCTCAAGCAGCGGCGTCGCCGTAGCCAGGTCGCCCTGCGCCAGATAGTTCTCGGCATACGTGATGTCTTGCAAGCTGATGGGCAGATCCATGGCTACTCCTCGATCTGAGCGAAACACGGCAGGCGCCGTATATACGGTCAATACACAAAACCCGGGTCTCTTACGAGGCCCGGGCGTTCAATTTTGGTAGCCCGTACCAGATTCGAACTGGTGATCTCCGCCTTGAGAGGGCGGCGTCCTAAACCGCTAGACGAACGGGCCATATGTAGCAAATGCAATGGCTGGGATGGAGGGAGTCGAACCCCCATTGACGGAACCAGAATCCGCTGTCCTGCCATTAGACGACATCCCAATGACTGCATCGCTGCGCTCGGCTGTGCCTTTGCGCAAGAAAGAAATATACGGGAAGTCACGCCGTGACGCAAGCCCCAATTTTGACTTTTTTGAAATTCAGTCAAATTGGCCTAATTTAGTCCAACCCGTGAAGGACCTGTGAAGCCAACCGTTGTACACGAAGGGCAAAACGCCGTGAGCGGTAGCCGTCAACCGTTGGCAGATTCTACCGTGAAAACGATAGCACCAGGCAACACAATCGAAGTATCAATGATCACGTAGATATCGAGGCGCCATGGACGAAGAGCTTGATTACCTATGGGAGACCCTGGGGCTCGAGATCACTGCTGATCTTTGGCCCGAACGGGACAAAATCCATCCCACTCTGCGCCCCGCCATCACGGTGATGCTGGCAAAATACCGCCGTGCATCCTTTTTGATCATGCGGATGTCATGGCACGCGGGACTCCCCGACCTTAAGCGAATCCAGGCAAGCCTCGTCGAGCTGTCCGGCATGCCGACCGTCATATCCGAGGCGCACCTGGAGCAGCGCCAGCGCGAGCGACTGCAACAGCAGCGGATTCCCTTTATCTGCCCCGGCATTCAGGCATATCTGCCCTTTATGGACGAAGAGTACTGGAGCGGCAAGCCCAACAAGCACGTAAAGGTCTACGATCCGCACGAATGGGCGCGGCTGGCGGACTGACTGGGGCAGGCCCGCCGGCGGAAAGTGCGTCCCACCCTGAGCGCTCAAAACGGGTCGCGCTTTCCGCGGCCGCTACAGCAACGCCTCGGTCCAAGCCGCTTCCCTAAAGCCGGGAATCGCAAAGTCGTCGCCCACCAGCAGCGGACGCTTGACCAGCATGCCATCGGTCGCCAACAGCTCGTAGCACTCCTGATCTGTCATCCCCGCGTCCAGGCGCGCCTTCAGGCCCAGCTCTCGATATTTCATGCCCGACGAGTTAAAGAAGCGCCGCACCGGCAGTCCCGAACGAGCGATCCAGGTCGCAAGCTCATCAGCTGTGGGATTGTCCGTAACGATATCGCGGTCGATATACTCTACCCCATGTTCGTCCAGCCATGCCTTGGCCTTCTTACAGGTCGAGCACTTGGGATATTCAACAAACAGTACGGTCATGGGAATCCTCCGAATATAGATCGGCCAACGCAGGCACACGCCACACGAGGCGTCTTCGTACGATGGGCCAATTGTAGCCCACAGGTCACACGCTAAACGAACCGTACCCCAAATCCGCGTTTGATGAACGGCAGCAGCTCCATTGCCTCGGGCGCGATATGGCCCGCAACGTTCATGCGCTCATCGCCGGGAAGATCAACCCGCGCAATCTCGAGCTCGCCTTCGTAGCGTCCGTACCCACTATTGCTGACGGCAATCGACCCCATCCCTCGCGGTAGACCGGCTCCGGCATCCGTCGGCACGGAATCCGGCTTAAGCGTCGTCCTCGACTCCTGAGATCTAAAGATAAGAGCGCTCGAGTCGGGCCGGTCATGGTGAATCTGCCCCCGCAGATAATCGTAGCCGGACTCCAGCTCGCAATGCACGTCCACGTATCCGGCGGAAACCTGAGCGAACTGCGCCCAACCCGCATCGGAAAGATCGGGGTCGCCCACCAGCACGATGTCGCAATCGGCACCATGTGCAAGCTCAAGCATGTTAAGAGCAACCTTTGACGCACGACCGCGCTGCGCCTCAACCGTCGGCAGTCCTTCAAATACCGGTCCACGAACGTTGGCATCGCCCGGCACAAAAGCCATGATTTCAAAGCCGAGCGCCGCAAGACGAAGATTCGTGCGGGCAACGTCCTCAAGCGAAAGACCGGTATAAGGCTTGGGGTAAAAATTGTGGCAGGGGG
>CAJMSO010000228.1 GCA_905216075.1 uncultured bacterium
AAGTAGATCCCGGCGAAGGGAGCGCCATGCAGCGCGTTTGGAGAACGGTTACCGGCTTTTACCATGTCTGTGCCCGCGGTACGGGCAAGCAGCTCATCTTTGAGGGCGATGAAGACCGGTGGGAGTTCTTGGAGCTGATGCGTGAGTGCTGCCGCAAGGCGGGCGTGACGGTTATCGCCTGGTGCCTTATGGGCAATCACGTGCGTCTGGTGCTTGCAGATTACGAGGACGCGATGAGCGCGGCGATGCACCGGCTGCTTTTGACGTACGCGCGGCGGTTCAATAAACGCACGGGGCGCACAGGGCATCTGTTCCAGAACCGTTTTGACCGGCGCTCGCTCGATACCGACTGGCAGGTGATGGAGGCTATTCGCTCCGTTCACGCCGATCCGCAGGAGGCGGGCATGAGCCTAATCGAGCGTTACCCATGGAGCAGCTTTGCGGAGCATCTGCGCGCTTACGACAGTGATGCGGCAGATGCCGCGAGGGGATTTTCTGATCCTTCTTGCGTGCTTGAACTTTTTGGTTCTGCCGAGGGCTTTATTGCCTATTCGCTTTCGACGCCCGACGGTAGCGAGCCGGCGCTGTGCGATATGAAAGAGACAGAGTGGGAACGCCACGCCTTTGCCGACAAGATGGCGAAGAGCCTCGGGGTTCCGCTCCACGGGGTTAAAGCCGCGCCGTCGGCGCAGCGCAACATCGTCATTCTTGGATTGCACGATGCCGGTTTTACGGTGCGTCAGATTGAGCGATATACGGGGATTGGCAAAAGTACCGTTTCTCGTATCGTGCGTGCCTGTGCACGAACGGCGGTGCAGACTGGCCGAAACGTGGCGTAGGACTGCCTGTGCACCGCAGCTGGGGTCGCCCATATGCCACAACCATTGTTCTAAAAGCTTGGTACGGTAACTGCACTTCTTAATATGCATAGAACAATCGTCATCTTGCATAAAATAACAGCTCAGTCCGGGTTTGCCCGTGCCTACCCCCGTCTGCGCCGTGCAAAAAACGGAGTTTTCAGCATCGTGGTGCTGTCGGCACTGCCGCAATCTTGCAACATACAGGTTCCGAAGCTATTTATGCCTTCCGATGCGCCTCCGAAGCGCATGTATGTGATCCCTGAGACCGCGATGCTTGTTCTAAAACACAATATATATGCGCCTAAAGACGTTGATTAACGCTTTCGATGCGTATACACACAGCTTGGCGTGCTGAATACTCGCAAATATGCACGCCGCTCCCTATGGGACCCGTCTGCGGCAGGCGCGAAGCGAGTCGGAGCTTCGCAGAACGGGGCTTGGCGCATTGCTTGGCGGGCCCGGGGCCCTGCCGCAGGCCTTTGGTGCTGTGGAAAACGCCCGTGCTCGCGTCTGGCTGTGTGGCAAATGTCAGACGGGGCGCCGGACGCGCGGACTTTGTGCGTTCGCGCTCATTAGGTAAAAACAGAGCCGCCCGTATCGGGCGGCTCGGCAATCAAAAACCTTGGATTCGGGGCATAAACTACTGGTTTGTTTGCCCCTCGAGCATGCCGTCGAGGGTGCGCCAGGCGAGCTCGGCGCATTTGACGCGGGCGGGCATGTGCGAGATGTCCTGTAGCTGGGCGGCCTCGTCCAGGTCTTCCAGGTCTTCCTCGGAGAGCTGCTCGCCACGGATCATGGCGAGGAAAAGCCCTGCCAGACGACGAGCCTCCTCGACCGTCTCGCCGGTGATGAGGTCGGCCATGATATCGGCGCTGGCCTGGCTGATGGCGCAGCCGTGACCAGTAAAGGAGGCCTCCTCGATCACGTTGTTCTCGACACGCAGCTGCAAGGTGAGCTCGTCGCCGCAGCTGGGGTTGATGCCGTCGTGCTCGTGCGTGGGAGCATCCATCTCGTACTTATAGTCGGGGTGCGAGTTGTGCTCCATAAATGTGGTGGAGGTGTACAGATTACCCATTGAACGTGCTCCAAACGTGATGCAGGCCGGCGATAAACTTGTCGATATCGGCCTTATCGTTGTAGAAGGCCACGCTGGCGCGGCAGCAGGCAAGGTTCTCGACGCCCAGCCAGGTGAGCAGAGGCTGCGCGCAGTGGTGACCGGCGCGGATGCAGACGCCGTCCATGTCCATGATGCTCGCGACGTCGTGCGGGTGGATGCCCTTGACGTTAAAGCTCACGACCCCGTGATGGTTGTCCCAATAGATGGAGCCGATGATCTGGACAAAGTCGAGCTGCATGAGCTCGCCCATCAGGTAGTGGACGAGCGCCTGCTCGCGTGCCTGGATGTTTTCGTAGCCTACCGTGTTGACCAGGTAGTCAAGCGCCGCGCCCGTGGCGAAGATGCCGGCGGCGTCCTGCGTGCCGGCCTCGAACTTCTCGGGGACGGGCGCCCAGACGGCGTCCTGCTCGGTGACCGAATCGATCATCTCGCCGCCGGTAAGCATGGGCGGCATGGCGTTGAGCAGGTCCATCTTGCCCCACAGCACGCCGATACCCATGGGGCCCATGGCCTTGTGCGCGCTAAAGGCAAAGAAGTCGGCGCCCAGATCGGCCACGTTGACCGGCATGTGCGGCAGCGACTGCGCACCGTCGACGACCAGGTAGCCGCCGTACTTGTGCACGAGTTTGCCGAGGTTCTTGACCGGGTTCTCGACGCCCAGGACGTTAGAGACTTGACCCACGGCCAAGATCTTGGTCTTGGGACCCACCTTGGACAGAACCTCCTCGGTCGTGAGCTGGCCGGTCTTGGTGGGGTAGAGGTAGACGAGCTTGGCGCCGGTCTCGCGGCAGACCTGCTGCCACGGGATCAGGTTGGAGTGGTGCTCCATGATGGTGATGACGACCTCGTCGCCCGGTTTGAGCACTGTGGGCGCAAAGCTCTTGGCGACCAGGTTGAGCGACTCGCTCGCGTTGCGGGTGAAGACGACCTCGTTGGCCTGGGGGGCGCCGATGACGTCGGCGATCTGCTGGCGCACCTTCGCGATGGCCTCGGTGGCCTCGACGGACAGTGAGTACAGGCCACGCAGGGGGTTGGCGTTCATGCGCTGGTAGAAGTCGCGCTCGGCGTCGAGCACGCAGGCGGGACGCTGCGCGGTGGCGGCGCTATCGAGGAAGGCGATCTCGGGGTGCTGCTGGAACAGCGGGAACTGCGCCTTGTAGGGGTTGGTCTCGATGTCGACGGTAGGCCAGCCGCGCGAGGCCTCGTCGCTGGCGTCGAGCTCCATAGGCTCCGGTGCGGTACAGGTGTCGCATTTAACGTGCTCGGTGTCGATCATGCGAGCTCCTCCTCAAAGTTGTCGATCAGGTTATTGCCCAAGCGGACGACGGCAGCGCGGGTGCGCTCGTCAGTGGCGGAAAGCGCGGCGTCCTCCAGCTTGGCGCGGATGAACAGGTCCTCGGCGGCGTTTTGGTCAAGGCCGCGGCAGGCGAGATAGAACAGCTGTTCGTCACGGACGTGACCGATGGTGGCGCCGTGGTTGCCGGCGACGTCGTCCTCGTCGCAGAGGATGACGGGAACGGTCTTGTTGTCGACGCCCTTGTTGGCCAGCAGCACGGTTTCGCGCTCGGTGCCGGTTGCACCCTTGCAGCCGTGCACGAGGTCGATGGTGCCACGGTAGACCTTCTTGGACGTGCCGGTCAGCACGCCGTTGGCGTCGATCTCGCACTCGGTCTTGCGACCGCGGTGGCGCAGCTCGTAGTTAAAGTCGCGCACCTGCTCACGGGCGCCAAGGTAGTCAGTATCGATGGTGACC
>CAJMSO010000229.1 GCA_905216075.1 uncultured bacterium
CCGAACCATTGTACGCGATACACTATGCCTCGCACGCGCCGCCACCTGCAAACACTAGCGCTATTTCCAAACGCGCTCGGCAATGCGCTTGACCAGCGCGATCTTTGCCCATTGCTCATCCTCGGTCAGCTTGTTGCCAATCTCGCAGCTGGCAAAGCCGCACTGAGGCGACAGATACAGGTTCTCGAGCGGCACGTACTTTGCGGCTTCACGGATGCGCTCGACGATAACATCCTCGTTCTCGAGCTCTGCTGCCTTGGTGGTTACCAAGCCCAGCACGACCTTCTTGCCCGGGGCAACGTACTTGAGCGGCTCAAAACCGCCGGCGCGCGGCGTATCGAACTCCAGGTAAAATGCATCGACATCCTCGTTTGCGAACAGGTATGGTGCGATGGGGTCATAGCCACCCTCGAAGGCATAGGTAGAGTGGTAGTTACCACGGCATACGTGCGTGTTAATGACCAGGTCGTCGGGCTTGTCCGCGATGGCGGCATTGTTGAGCGCCACGCCCAGCTCGCTCACCTTTTGCAGGTCAACCGGGCTCATGCCGGTCTTGGACACAAAGTCAGTATCGCAGTAGATGCCCCAGGTGCAGTCATCAAACTGGATGTTGCGGCAGCCTGCTGCGTACAGGTCGGCGATCACGGTGCGGTATGCTGCGGCGATGGCATCGGCGAGTTCTTCGTCGGTCTTATAGACAGCACGCAAGCTCTCCTGCTGGCCATCGCAGCGGTCGAGCGTGACCTCAGAGAACGTCTGAATCGGCGCCGGGATGGTCTGGCGTGCAACGTGGCCCTCGCCCTCGAGCGCCTTGACAAATTTAAAGTGCTCGACGAACGGATGGTTCTCGCCGCTAATGGGACCGGTTACCACGGCGGTGTCGGCGGTAGTCTCCTCATCGTGAAACATATAGCCCGTACGCGAGGCACGACGCTCGATGCCATTCAGCCCCCACATAAAATCGAGGTGCCAGTAGCTGCGGCGAAACTCGCCATCGGTGATGACCTGCAGGCCGGCGGTCTTTTGCTTTGCCACCAAATCGCGAATGGCATCGTTCTCGACGGCCTTAAGCCCCTCGGCATCAAGCGCGCCTGCCGCATAGGCAGCGCGGGCGTCCTTTACGGCCTGCGGACGAAGAAAGCTGCCGACGATATCGGCGCGAAACGGCGCGTTCGGTTGAATTGAAGTGCTCATAGATATCTCCCTTTGCATTGGTTGCTTTACTGGGACAGAGTATGAGCGCTCATATGGCCATCGCAAAATATACGTTTATAACAGTTTGATATAGATGCTTCCTATATCAGTTTGGACTGCCATAAAGAGATTTGACCCGTGCAGAATGCAGCAGTCTATATGTGCTGGCGAATCGCGTCGATATAGGCCTGCCCGTAGCGCGTAAGTGTCGTGTTCTTGCGCGTGATGATGCCGATCTCCATGTACTCGTCTACATCAAGCGGAATCGAGATGATACCCGGCCCGTTGAGCTCGTGACTGATCACGCCTGAGCATACCGTGTAGCCGTTGAGGCCCATGGCCAGGTTGAACAACGTCGCACGGTCGCGCACGCGGATATTCTTGCGGCGCTCAAACGTCGAGGTCAGTTCCTCGGAATAGTAAAAAGAGTTGTAGCTACCCTGCTCGTAGGACAGGAAGGGATAGTCCTCCAGGTCCTCGAGCGTCACACTGGAGCGGCCCGCCAGCGGATGGTCGGCGCACACAAAAACGTGCGGCGTGGCGCAGAAGAGCCCTTCGAACACGAGCTCGTTGGCCGCCAGCATGCGCTCGATGACCTCGCGATTGTGCTCCGACAGATACAGGATGCCGAGTTCGCTTTTCATATGCGCGACGTCCTCAATAATCTCGTGAGTCTGCTCCTCGCGCAGGGTAAAGTCGTAGCGCGCGGCATCAAACTCACGAATCACATCGACAAACGCGTTGACGGCAAAGGAATAATGCTGGCAACTCACACTAAAGTGCGGCACCTGCTCGGACGCGCCCTTGTACTTACCTTCGAGCAGATCGGCCTGGTCGAGCACTTGGCGCGCGTAGCCCAAGAAGGTCTCGCCCTCTTCGGACACAATGACGCCCTTGTTGGTGCGCTCAAAGATGTGCACACCCATCTCGTTTTCGAGATCGCGGATCGATGCGGTAATCGAAGGCTGCGACACAAAGAGCCGGCGCGAGGCCTCGGTGATACTGCCGCATTCGGCAACCTTGACGACATACCTGAGCTGCTGAAGCTTCATAGCTTTCTCCCTAGACGTTCGTGACGTCGAAACCCGTCGCATCCATCTGACGCATAAACGGCGGCATCTCCCCCGTCGCGGCACAGGCGGCAATCTGATGCAGAGCCCCGGCAACCGCATCATCTGCCGCAGCGCCAATATGCCAGCGTGCGGCAGCCGTGACGGCCTCGTTGGCATTGGCGACTGCAACGGAGTTGGGAACGGCATCGATCATGGGCAGATCGTTATCGGAATCACCGAACACGGCCACCTCGTCGAGCGTCAGGTCCAAAGCGCGCGCAAGCTCCAGCGCAGCGCGGCCCTTGTCCCAACCGGCCGGAAGGATGTCAAACAGGCGCACGCGGTTGTTGGGAAACACAAGCGAGAGCTCCGGCACCTCGGCGGCAACGCGCTCGCGTAGCTCCACGAGCTCCTCACGTGAACGGGCACTCCAGATATTCGCCTTGAACACCGGGGCATCATCGACAACAGGACGGCACGGGGCCTCTTCGCCCTTGAGCCACGCGTTGCCGCCCGACTCCATGGCGCGGCGTACGCGCTCGGGGTCGCTCGTCACGCAGTAGGCATCGTTACCCCAAAAGTCATCGCCCAGGCTGTAGACCTTCAGGTACGTATCGTCGGTCTCTTGCTCCAAATAGTCAGCCAAGCGCATAAGGGCGGCGTTGTCGGTCGCGCGCGAAGCGACCGCCTGACCGTCGACAAACATTACCTGGCCGTTGCAGAACGCGCCGGTCGAGAAGCACTCGACGCAATTGCGGAACATCCAGCCCATCGCGGACGGCTGACGGCCCGAAACCGGACCAAAGTGCAGACCCGCCGCCTGCATGGCATGAATGCCCTCGATGGCGTAGTCGCTGGCGCCGTCATGCCCGGCTGGAATCAGCGTATCGTCCATATCGGTCAGCACAAGTTTAATCATAAGGCCCCCATTCGTATCGGTCCTACCTATTGTAACGACCTGCCAAAATAAACCTGTCCCTTTTTGGCAGGTGCGCTAGTATAGGGAACAACAGATTCGATGCGGGAGTGCCGGCGGTGCAAACCACAAGGCTGAGAGGGCAATGGGCCCAATCCTTTGAACCTGTCAGTTAATGCTGGCGTAGGGAGCATGCCGCCTTTACAGGGGCGCTGTCTATGCACAGCGCCCCTTTTCTATGCCAAGGAGGCATGTGCAGTGATTGATTCGGAACAGCTTAAGCAGCATATGGTCAAGGCCGTGGAGGAGATTCGCGCCACCAATCCGATGGCCGGCTCCATCACCAACACGGTGACGATCGACTTTGTCGCCAACGCACAGCTCGCCGTGGGCGGATCGGCCGCCATGGTCTATCTGCCCGACGAAGGCGAGGCACTCGTTGCCGGCGGCGGCGCCATCTATCTCAATATGGGCACGCTCTTCCCCATCTACGAGCAGACGATTCCCCGAGCGGCCAAGGCGGCACACGACGCCGGCAAGCCCTGGGTGCTCGATCCGGTGGGCCT
>CAJMSO010000230.1 GCA_905216075.1 uncultured bacterium
CCTGCCGATGCTGTTGCCTCAATAGGACAAACCGCCCCTACGGAAAGGCGCCTCACTATTTCGCCGAGGCAACCGCCGCATCGGCATCGGCGATCATTTTATCGATACGCGCCGTCGCCGAGCAGCCTCCACTGCAGTGCCCCGAGCACGAACCGCACATCTCTTTTTCGCCGCACATACCTTTTTTCATCATTAGGCGAACCGATAGACACACACAGACGACCAAAATCGCCAGCACAACTGCTGTTGCCATATTCATAACCATAACGGCCTCGTTTCAATTGGGCGCGCATGCGCGCCATACTTTCATTCATCAGGTACTTTACCGCTTTTTGCCACACGCTCGTTCTTAGTTGAATAAATGTTTCCCAAGGGTCACATATTTGACATTTTCGAGGCCCAATGAGAGCCCAGCGTAAATGAAATCGCTAAAAAGTGACAAAAGTTGCGAATCTGGGGGCGTTTATAGGCCACTAAGCGCGCAACAACACCGCAAACCGCCGAGCGAAGCTTGCGTCAGGGGTCCCATCCCATGAAAATGGGGCTTGTCAAGAAGTCTGTGTAAGTCTTTTCACAGGAACCTCTCTATCCTCGCCCTGATGCCCTCGTCGCACAGCAGCTGGTTGCGCACCCGGGCCCAGCCCGGCTGGTGGCATCCCTCGCCCCACCTCGAATAAAGCTCCTTCACCCGCAGGTAGAGCAGCTTCATCACGGCGTCCTCGTCGGGGAAGCACCCCCGCCTGACGACCTTGCGGAAGCTGGCGTTCACGCTCTCGACGGCGTTGGTGGTGTACATGACCCTCCTGACGTCGGGGCCGTAGGAGAACAGCCGCTCGACCTCGGCCATCGAGCGCTCCCACGTCGCCACCGCGCCCGGGTAGCGCGCCCACGCCTCGGAGAAGTCGGCGAACGCCGCCCGGCACGCGGAAAGCGACGGCGCGCCGTAGAAGGCCCGGGCGTCGCGGCAGAACGCCTGCATGTCCTTGGACGGGACGTACTTGCAGGAGTTGCGCACCAGATGCACCAGGCAGCGCTGCGCCACCGCGTCCGGGAATATCGCGCGCAGGCCGTCGGCCAGCCCCGACACGCCGTCCATGCTCACGAACAGCACGTCCTCGACGCCGCGCTGGCGCAGCTCGTCGAACACGCCCATCCAGTGGTGCGCGCCCTCGGTCTCCTGCATCCACAGCCCGAGCACGTCCTTGCGCCCGGCCAGGTCGTAGGCGACTATCGCGTAGACCGCCATGCTGCGCGCGCCGCGCCCGCGCCTCACCGGCACGTAGAGGCAGTCGACGAACATGAACGCGTACACGGGCTCCAGCGGGCGCGAGCGCCACCGCTCGAGCTCCTCCCACACCCTGTCGGTGATGGCCGAGACCGTCTCGGCGCTCATCGAGAAGCCGTATATCTCGCGCACCGTGGCGGCTATGTCGCGCTGCGACATGCCCCGCGCGTACATCGACATCACGCGCGACTCTATGCCGGTCAGGTCGCGCTCGCCCTTGGGCACCACCGCGGGCTCGAAGGTGGCGTCGCGGTCGCGGGGCACGTCGATGGGGACCTCGCCGGCGCTCGTGCGCACCACCTTGCGCGTGTAGCCGTTGCGCCTGTTCGGCCCGTCCTTGGGGCCCTTGTCGTTGTCCGGGTAGCCCAGGTGGGCCTCGAGCTCGGCCTTGAGCATCGTCTCGATCATCGGCCCGAACACCGAGCGCAGGGCCTCCTGCGCCTCCTCGGCGGTCTTCGGCGAGAACTCCTCCATGATGGCGGCCGCCACGCGCTCGGCGGCGGGGTCGCCCTTCTTCCTCCTGGTCACGGTCGTCTCCAATCTGCCGCGGGCCATGCCGCGGCCATCGTAGCATGGCCGGCGCCCTGCGCCGGCGACGATCGCCTCCGGAGACGTTGCCCCTTGAGGGGACTTACACAGACAATCTTACAGACCCCCCAAGTATTGGGAAGAATGGACCACGACAACGAACAACATCGCAAGCGTTCGTAGCAGGTCCCAATTAACTAATCGCTTTGCCATATACCCTCTTTCTCGCTTTAGCACGACCGGTCTTAAAAGTTGCTTTCTAATACACGAGCCGGTATAGCCTCATATCATCTTTTGCCAGTACGACTTCAAAACCTGGCGTCGAATCGTTCACCGCATTGACGCCAATCCAATCATTGGCGACATAGTATTGGAGGCTCCCCTCTCCTGTATCGCCTTTGCCATAATCAAGAACCAGCAAATACTTTGCACCAATAGACTCCACGGCACTCCGCACAGAATCGTTCGTTGCAAGCTCACTAAGATTCGTCCGAATACATTTGCTTTCATCCGTTTCGTCCGAACTCCAAACCTCGCCGTAAAGGCGGTAATAAGTATTCATTCCCGTAAGGCCATAGGCATACACGCTTCCGTCAAAAGCCTGATTAATGACAATCCCATCGTCGTCAGCAATAGCTTGAGCCGACTCCTCAAGAAACTGAATCTCTTGACTATCCAACACATTGGAACCCGAGGCGCTGTAAAGATGAGCAACGTCGTTTCTTAATGCTCCAAAGGGTGTTTCAATATTCAAAACGCCCGGAATGGAGAAACAGGGCACGAATAAAAGCAAAACCGCAACAACCACGATAATGTTGCGAACAGCTTCATGGGGCTTATTGAGCGCAAGAATCGCAGAGATTCGACCATGCCATTCCTTCAAACCCTCCATACACCACGCTGCACCCAAACAAGCTAGAGGAGTTGCGGCCAAACCCACCATGGCAGCAATTCGATACTGGTCCGTGTACCATAGTCCAGTTAGAAAGGTCTTAAAAAAGCCTTCCGTGCTCTCGCCGACGACAAGCATCAGTCCAAGCGCAGCATACGACACAAGCATCCAGCAACATGATTTGCGCTTTACCACGCCCACCGAACCGGCCAAGACGAGCAATGCCAAGATCAAACTAGCCTGAGGCCGAACATAGCCAATAAACAAGACGTTACATAATGCTTGAGTGTGAGACGCAAAGGCGGCCCAATTCATCGTATACGGCGCATGCAGAGGAGGAAGCACGTAGAATATCGACCATAAAGCAAGCGCGAATAACACGCATAATATGTAATAGAGGCCTTTTTTCTCGCTCACAAAACGCCCGACTCTCCCCCGCAAAAGCAAGCGGACCTCGGCACATACGTAGGGCAAGAGAATCACAATGGCAGCAAATATTGAATTGGGCTGAGTCACGCCAAGCGCAACGATCGAAATCAAAAGAAGAATGCCAGACTTTATTCTCTCTACCATACCCGTTTTTGCATCGAACAAATCCATGGCGACCGCGAAAGCTGGTAGCATGATCGACATCGACGCAAGATTCGGAAAAAGCGGACCGTAGATCAAAAATGACCACGGAAACGATACGAAAGACGGCGCGATAACAGAGCCAACGAGCACCGCGGTTCGATTAAAACCAATCGAACGCTCGAGAAAACAATACATGCCTATCGGGAAAACAACGCACGCGAAAGCGAAGTTGACAGCATTAACACACGTCGCAATCGAGCTGTTCGTAAGGTCAACTATCATAGCGCACAACATATGGTATGCCGCAGGGTAATAATACGTTCCAGGATTTGGATCGGCGCCCATGTGTACAGTAACCGCAAGCGTAGAGTAATTGCCCGAATCAACAAAGCACTTGATTGCATTTAAGTGAAAGGCATTATCCCACGCCTGCAAAAAAACGTTAGAACC
>CAJMSO010000231.1 GCA_905216075.1 uncultured bacterium
CTCTTCCTTCCGTTGACCGATATGCTCGACTTTAGGTCGCTGCATTAGGTGATAATGGACAAATGTTCATGTTAATCGTGAGGGAGGAGCTCGATATGACGTCTGCTGATCGTTCTACGCTGTTTATCAATGCGACCATTCTGGATGGTTCGGAACATATGGAGCCGCAGCCCGACATGGCCGTGGCCGTTGAGCGCGGTGTCATCACGTGGATGGGGCCGAGTGCTGTGGCGCAGGCTCCGGCGGGTGCCGAGGTTATCGACCTGGCAGGTGCGTATCTCATGCCCGGTCTCATCAATATGCACGTGCACTTGTGTGGCTCGGGCAAGCCTGTCTCGGCCGGCAATGCGGGAGCGCTGATGAAGAAACTCGATAATCCCGTGGGCCGTGCCATCGTCCGCCGCATCCTCAAGGGCAGTGCCCAGCAGCAGCTGGCAAGCGGCGTGACCACGGTGCGCGGCGCGGGCGACCCGCTGTTTGCCGATCTTGCCGTGCGCGATGCTATCGATGCCGGCAAGTATCAAGGTCCTCGCCTGGTGGCGCCGGGAACGGGCGTTACGGTGCCGGGCGGCCATGGTGCTGGCTTGTTCGCCCAGGTGGCTAACAGTCCCGCCGAGGCAGCCGAACAGGTGCGCGACCTATATGCGCGCGGTGCCGACGTCATCAAGCTGTTCGTAACGGGCGGTGTGTTCGACGCGACCGAGGTGGGCGAGCCGGGCGTGCTGCGTATGCCGGTGGAGGTTGCCGCGGCGGCGTGCAAGGCTGCTCACGAGGTGGGGCTGCCGGTCATGGCTCATGTCGAGAGCACCGAGGGCGTGAAGGCCGCGCTTGAGGCCGGCGTCGATACGATCGAGCACGGTGCCCCGATGACGCCCGAGATCCTGGAGCTGTACCGCGGCGCCGCGGGCACGCAGCTCGAGGGGCGTGCTCCGAGTGTGACCTGCACTATCAGCCCGGCACTGCCGTTTGTGTTGCTCGACCCGGAAAAGACTCATTCGACCGATACGCAAAAGAAGAACGGCGACATCGTGTGCTCGGGTATTATCGAGAGTGCTCGTGCGGCGCTGGATGCCGGCGTTAAGGTGGGCCTTGGCACAGATTCGAGCTGCCCGTTCGTGACGCAGTACGACATGTGGCGTGAGGTGGCCTATTTTGCCAAGTATGTCGGCATGAGCAACGCCTTCGCGCTGCATACGGCTACGCAAGTCAACGCCGAGCTGCTGGGGCTGGGCGGCGAGACTGGCACGATCGAGTGCGGCAAGGCCGCCGATATCCTGGTGACGCGCAAGAACCCGCTCGATGACCTGTGCGCACTGCGTGAGCCGACGCACGTGATGTGTCGCGGTGATCTGGTGCGCAAGCTCAAGGTGAAGCGTATTCCCGAGGTGGACGCCGAGCTCGACGCGATTATGGCCATGCCTGCCGAAGCGCTGGCTGAGGAGCTGGCTCGCGACGGCGTGGCGTAGATGAGACAAAGGGACAGCTCCGTTGCCGCATACAAAAAGCCGAGGTCTCAACACGAGGCCTCGGCTTTTATTTTGTCCTATGGTGTAGCGGCTAGGAGCGCGTCTCCATCTTGGCGTGGCACTTGGGGCAGGTGACGCGGATCTTGCCCTTGCCCTTGGGAACAGAGAGTATCTGGCCGCAGTTGGGGCACTTGAGGTATGCCGTGGTCTTTCGACCCTTCCACATCTTCTTGGCCGTGCGCTTGGCACGCTCAAAGTCTTCCTTACTGGTGCCGGCTGCGCGTGAGGTGCTGGCCGCTGCAGCGCCGCCGCCCAAGCTGGCGACGAACTTGCCCAAGCCGGGAACATTGGCGGTCGCGGCGACAAAGGCCTCGTTCTCCTTGTGACGTGCATCGATATTTTTGGACAGGCCGCGCAGCACGCCAATCACGATTACGGCGATGGCAATCCAGCTGAGCCACTGGATGCGGGCTATCGATCCGATCATCGCGATGACGATGCCGGCAAAACCCATCACGATGGTGAGCTCATCGGCGCCATTGCGGCCCTTCATAAAGTCATTCATGCAAATTGCCTTTCGTTCGATATGCTGCACGCCTTTATACCCGATTTAGAGCAAGGGGGACAGGTTAATCTGCACCAATGTGGTGCAAACGTACCTGTCCCCAATGCCCCAATTACTTGGAGAGTTTGTCGACGACGCGTTCGATTTCGGCGAGTTTGGCGGCTTTGAGGTCTTCGTCGCCCGATTCGATTGCCGAAGTCACGCAGCCCTCGATATGCGCCTTGAGCACGTCGGCGTTAATGCGCGCGAGGAGCGCCTGTGTGGCCATGAGCTGCGTGGAAATATCGACGCAATAGCGGTCCTCATCGACCATCCGCAAGATGCCGTCGATCTGGCCGCGTGCCGTCTTGAGCATGCGGGTCACCGATTTGTGGTCTGCCATCATGGCGGGTCCTCGTTTCTGGTCGGGGTGCGCGTGGGTCGTTACGCGGCGGTTACGGACAGGGCGTGGAACTTCTCGCCGGCGCCCTCGACGGCGGCAGCGAGTTGCTCAGCGGTCACGGTGTCGGCGCACTCCACCTGGACGGTCTGGGTCTCGTGATCGGCGTCGGCGTCGGTCACGCCGGCAACGTTGAGCAGTGCCGTCTCGACAGTAGCGTCGCAGTGGCCGCACATGAGGCCGGAAGTCTTGATTGTGTATCGCATGGGTATTCCTCCCTGTTGTGTCGGCTTTCCCAGGCACCCGACCTTGACCTTCAAGCCGTCGCTCGCGTACCAAAGTACGCGTCGCTCCTCTTTCAGGTCAATCTCGGGCACCTGGAAAACCCGTTCTAAATGGACTTAATGGTGAGCCTATTTTGCCACTTTAGGCTTAAAGGATTTCAAACGCAGGGCATTGGACACGACGCACACGCTCGACAGGCTCATGGCCGCGGCGCCAAACATCGGCGAGAGTTGCCATCCGGTGAGCGGGAAGAACACGCCCGCCGCCAGCGGAATGCCGATGCCGTTGTAGAACAGTGCCCAGAACAGGTCCTGCTTGATGTTGCGGATCGTGGCGCGCGAAAGCTCGATGGCGCGGGCGACGTCCATGAGGTCGCTGCGCATGAGTACCACGTCGGCGCCCTCCTTGGCGATGTCGGCGCCGGTGCCGATCGCAAGGCCCACGTCGGCGCGCGCCAGGGCGGGGGAGTCATTGATGCCGTCGCCCACCATGGCGACCTTGCTGCACTCATTCTGCAGCTCGCGCACGTGGCGCTCCTTGTCGGCGGGGAGGACGTCGGCGATGACCTGCTCGCTGCTCAGTCCCACGCGGCGGGCGATGGCCTCGGCCGTCACGTGGTTGTCGCCGGTGAGCATGCGCACGTCGACGCCAAGCGAGCGCAGTGCGGCGATGGCCCCGGCGCTCGTCTCCTTGACCTCGTCAGCCACGGCAATGGTGCCGGCAAGCTCGCCGTTCTTGGCAAAGAACAGCGGCGTTTTGCCCTCGGCGGCAAATTGCTCGGCAAGACCCGCGGGCACGGTAACGCCCAGCTCGTTCATCAGGCGTACGTTGCCGGCTGCAATGGCGTTTTGCCCCTCGTGAGCCGTAACGCCACGACCGGGCACGGCAGTAAAGTCTTCGACCATGCGCGCGACGATCCCGCGTGTCTCGCATTCGGCCATAATCGCCTCGGCCAGCGGGTGCTCGCTTGAGCGTTCCAGCGCGGCGGCCAGCTTGAGCAGCGCCTTTTCGCTCATGGCGGGCG
>CAJMSO010000232.1 GCA_905216075.1 uncultured bacterium
CCTTCGAGCAAAAGGAAGAAGGCCGCGAAGATCCACGGCGCGACCTTGAGCTTGCGCTCCTCGTGCAGGTAGAAGAAGAGCAGCAGCGTGGTGCACATCATAGTCAGCGTAATGGCAAGGCCGTAGGCGGCTTCCATATGCGCCGAGTTCTGGAACAGCAGCACCACGATGACGCAGCCCACGAGCATGACGTTGTTGACCATGGGGATGTAGAGCTGGCCCTTGGTCTCGGCAGGGTAGAAGACCTGCATGTGCGGCATAAGGTCCAGACGGCTGGCCTCGGACACCAGCGAGAATGCGCCGGTGATGAGCGCCTGCGAGGCGATGATGGCCGCAACGGTGGAAAGGCCTACGGCAAACGGGCGCAGGCCCGGGGCGAGCATCTGGTAGAACGGGTTGAGGTCGGCAATGCCCATGAGCTCGGGGTTGGCAGCGTTGTTCATAAGCCAAGCGCCCTGGCCCATATAGGAAAGTAGCAGGCAGCACTTAACGAACGGCCAGGTAGCGTAGATGTTGCCGCGGCCGACGTGGCCCATGTCGGAGTAGAGCGCCTCGGCACCGGTGGTGGCGAGGAAGCAGCTGCCCAGGATCATGATGCCCGCATGGTTGTTGGGGCTCAGCAAAAAGGCGATGCCGCGCACCGGGTTGAGGCACAGCAGCACGGCGGGGTGCTGGAGGACAAAGAACAGACCCGTACCGCCCAAGAACAGGAACCACAGCGTCATGATGGGGCCAAAGGCGTGACCGATCTTGGCCGTACCGATGCGCTGCACCAAGAAGAGCACGATGATGATGGCGAGCGTAATGGCGACGACGCGGCCCTGGTCATCGCCCAGCACGGCATGGACCGCCGGGATGGTGCGCAGGCCCTCGATGGCCGTGGTAACGGTAACGGCCGGCGTCAGGATGCCGTCGGCGAGCAGCGCGGCGCCACCCAGCATGGCGGGGATGATAAGCCACTTGCCGCAGCGCTTGACCAGGCTGTACAGGGCAAAGATGCCGCCCTCACCATGGTTATCGGCGCGCAGCGAGATGAGCACATACTTGATGGTGGTCAGCAACGTGACCGTCCACACGACAAGGGAGAGCGCGCCAAGCACGAACTCCTCCGTCACGCTTCCGATGCCGCCGTTGCCGGCAACGAGCGCCTTGGTTACATACATGGGGCTGGTGCCGATATCGCCGTACACCACGCCTAGCGTGACGAGCATCGCCGAGATGCTCACAGGAATCGCAGCGTGCGAGGCTGCCTCCTTGGCCTTTTGTTCCATAAGCCGGTTTCCTCCCAACTTTAATGTTCGAAGGGATTATAGGTAATCGGCCCATGTTTTAATGCACTGTTTTCCCAGCTAGATAAAGATTTATACAGTCTTTAGGCTACCGCGGCGATATGGAATGCGGCAAAGGGACTATCCCCTTGTCACATTCGTCATTTTCCGAGCCAGTTTTTGAACCACCACTCCATGGAGCGGCTCATCTCGGCCATAAAGGGGCTCGTGTGCTTGCGGGTGTAGATATCCACGACGCGCTCCCCCACCTCGCGGGCGTGCGGGCGAAACATCGCATCCATCTCGGCCACCTGCGCATCCATAGTCGCGGCATCCGCACGGCAGTAGCGCTCCTCGTGCACCAGGTTCACCACGGGGTGCGCGATTGCCGGGCGCTCCTTACGGGGCGTGCCGATGATGAGCATCGACAGCGGCATGGTATAGGGCGGCAGATCGAGCAGCTCGGCAACTTCCTCGGCGTTCTCCACGATGTCGCCAATGTAGCAGCTTCCCAGCCCCAGGGCCTCGGCGGCAACCACGGCGTTTTGCGCGGCGATCACGGCATCCTGCGCCGCGATGGCAAAGTCGCCCAGACCCGGCGCGCGGCGGGGCGCCTTGCCCGTACGCTCTACAAACTCGGGCTCAAAGCAGCCCACGTGCTCAAACAGATCGATCCACTTTGCATAATCGACCACAAATATGAGTGCCCAGGGCGCCTTGGCGATCATGGGCTGGTGGTCGCACAGGTCGGCCAGACGGTCCAGCGTAGCCTGCTCGCGAATGCTCACGATGGAATACATCATCATGGCGCCCGCCGACGGTGCGCGACTCGCCGCGTGCAGAATCGCCGCCCGCTGCTCGTCGGTCACCGCCACGAGACGGTCGTCGTCATCACGCGCGAAGGCACGCGTGGAGGAACGGTGCTCCAACGTGTCCAGCACCGCATTGCCTGTCGTCTCGACCGGATAGCCACACGTATCCACAGCCTTGGTGCAAACCTGCTCGTCCATCGCCTCATCCTCGCTAATTCTTTAAGAAGCCTTTACGTTTCCGTGTAATTCCCGTCCATTATCGCGCAGGTCGCCACTACATTGCGCCACACCGCCACACGTGCGCGTTAATATGGCTGGTTGTTGTGCGCAGCCCGCAAATGCAGCGCATATCTTGGTAACAATCGGGTAAACCCCCGCTTTCGTACGTTTTAGTTTGTGAGGAGTCTCAGCATGTTCGCTGCCGCCATCTCGCTCGTCGGTCTTGCGGCGACCGTCTACCTTGTCTTGCGCGAGGCCAAGGCCATTCGCGCTCAGTCGGGCACCGTTGCCAAAAGCGCTCTTGGGTGGAGCGTCGCCTTCGGCCTGTTCCAGGTCTTTTTGACCATTTGGGGCGCTATTGGTCTCGTCGCGCAAAACGAGCCGCTCGCCTTTGTGATGCTCATCCTGACCAATGCCATCCTCACCGGCTGCGCTTGGGCCAGCATCGCCCGCGACCGCATCGCCCCGCGCGTCTTTGCGTTCGCCTCGGCCGACGCCCCCGCCCCCACCGGCAAGCTAGCCCGCCTGCGCGGCGCCTTTGTGGGCAAACCGCTCGTCGCCGCCGTCTTGTGCCTGCTGCTCGCCGGCGTCTTTGCGCTGCTGGGCATGGAGGTCTCGTCCAACCACGACTTTACCTGGGTCTACCCCCTGTGCATCCTGCTCGAGTGGGCCATCATCACCGTGCTCATGACCGGCCTGTTCTTCCTGTTCCAGCGCCACGGCGCAGCTCCCGCGGTCCTGGCCTTTGCCCTCTTTGTCCTGGGCATTGCCGAGTTCTTCGTCATCACGTTTAAATCCATGCCCATCCAGCCGGGCGACCTTTCGGCCATCTCCACCGCCGCCGCGGTCGCCGGTACCGGCTACACCTTCTCCATCTCGCTGTTCTGCGTGCTGTCCATGGGCTTTACCGCCATCGCCATGCTGCTGTGCGAGTACGCCGGCCTGGTGGCACCACACCGTCAGAAGGGCGCCGCCAACGCCAAGCGCATGCTGCTCACCAACCTGCTCGTCGCCGTGCTGTGCCTGGGCGGCGTGACCGCGCATGTCACGCTCATCGACTACTACAACACCCTCGGCATCACCGTCTACACTTGGCGCCCGCTCGAGAGCTACTGGCGCGAGGGCTACCTGCCCGCCTTTATCAGTGCAGCGCAGTCCATTAAGCCGCCCAAACCCGCCGACTACTCCGTCGACGATGCCAAGGCCACGCTCAAAAAGTACGCCAAGGCCTACGACAAGTCCGACGCCGCCAAGAGTGACGAGCGCACCGCCGCAAAGGAGCAGTTCGACAGCGAGAAGCCCACGGTCATCGCCATCATGAACGAGACCTTCTCGGATCTTTCGATCTACCAGAACATGCGCGCCGGCTACGAGGGTCCGCAGTACTTTAAGAACCTGTCCAACTGCCTCA
>CAJMSO010000233.1 GCA_905216075.1 uncultured bacterium
GCTATACCTGCAAGACGGCCGTATCGACCTATTTTGTCGAGCGCCAAAGCGTGCGTGAGATCTAGGCGAAGAAAACGCCGGGCCGCAGGGCGGCAAAGCTCGCTAAGGCAGCCATATCTAACTCTACTAAGAGAGGGTCCATCGGGGCCCTCTTTTTGTTTCCCTTGTATGTTCAGTTTGTTTACATACCGTTTAGGCTGATTTCTCTACCGTCTACGGGTATTTCGCGTTAAACTTCTAAACAGTAGAGTAAAACATTTAGTAAACAGAACAAAACGAAACATGCGTCTGTTTACTGAACATGTGATTAGGGGAGGACGTACATGGACAAGATCAAGCTCGGCTTTGTGCCCACGCGCCGCAGCATCTTTAGCGCGCCGGACGCAATCAAGTATCGCGGCCTGACGGCTGATCGCCTGCGCGAGATCGGCGTCGACATCGTGGATATCGACGACATCAATGACGAGGGCCTGCTGTTCGACGACAGCCACATTGAGCCTATCGTCAAGAAATTCCGCGCCGAGGGCGTCGATGGCATTATGCTGTGCCACGCCAACTTTGGCACCGAGTACGTTTGCGCTCGCCTTGCCCGCGAGCTCGGCCTGCCCGTGCTGCTGTGGGGCCCGCGCGACGAGCGCCCCGAGCCCGACGGCACGCGCCTGCGCGATAGCCAGTGCGGTCTGTTCGCCACCGGCAAGGTCCTGCGCCGCTTCCAGGTTCCCTTCACCTACATGACCAACTGCCGCCTGACCGACCCCGAGTTCGAGCGCGGCGTTTGGGACTTTTTGGCCGTTTGCAACGTGGTCAAGACCTTCAAGCACACCCGCATCCTGCAGATGGCCACCCGTCCATTCGACTTCTGGTCGACCATGTGCAACGAGGGCGAGCTGCTCGAGAAGTTCAACATCCAGCTTTCGCCTATCCCCATGACCGAACTTGTCCAGGCTGTGCGCGACGCCCAGGCCGACGAGCAGGCCATGGCCGCCATGCTTGCCCGCATCAACGACAGCTTTGAGATCTGCATCCCCGAGGACAAGGTCCCCGCGGTCGCCGGTCTTGCCATCGCCATGAAGCGCTTGGTCGAGAAGTATGGCTGCAACGCCGGTGCCATTCAGTGCTGGAACGCCCTCCAGGACGAGCTGGGCATTATGCCCTGCGCCGCCAACGCCATCCTCAACGAGATGGGCATTCCTATCGTATGCGAGACCGATATCCACGGCGCCATCACCGCGCTGATGGTCGAGGCCGCCGACCTGGGCCGTCACCGCGGCATGTTCGCCGACTGGACCGTGCGTCATCCCGACAACGAGAACGGCGAGCTGCTGCAGCACTGTGGCCCCTGGCCCTGCAGCTGTGCGGCCGTCAAGCCCAAGCTCACCTACCCACTGGCGTTCGATCACCCCGGCGCGCTGACGGCCGAGGCCAAGCACGGTGACCTCACCCTTGCCCGCTTTGACGGCGACAACGGCGAGTACTCGCTGCTGCTGGGCAATGCCCGCGGCATCGACGGCCCGGCCGGCATGGGCACCTACCTGTGGGTCGAGGTCGACAACCTCAAGCGCCTCGAGGCCAAGATCGTCGAGGGTCCCTACATCCACCACTGCGTCGCCATTCACGCCAACGTGGTGCCGGTGCTCTACGAGGCGTGCAAGTACATCGGCATTGCCCCCGACTTATACGACCCGATTGAAGAAGACGTCAAAGCCTACCTGCGAGGAGAGTAGAAATGGCAACTATCGAAGAGCTTGAATCCCTGCGTTGGGACCTTCGCCGCGATTGCGTCGATATCATCATGGCTGGCGCCGGCGGCCATATCGGCGGCGACATGTCGGTGATCGATGCCCTCATGACCCTCTACGCCAACCATCTCAACATTTCGCCCGAGACCGTCGACGATCCCAACCGCGATCGCTTCGTGCTCTCCAAGGGCCACGCAATGGAGGCCTACTATGCGGTGCTCTGCCACGAGGGCTATCTGGATCTCGATGACGTCAAGGCCCGCTTCTCCAAGTTCGGCAGCCCCTACATCGGCCACCCCAACAACAAGCTCAAGGGCATCGAGATGAACTCGGGCTCGCTGGGTCACGGCCTGCCCGTGGCCGTGGGCATGGCGCTCGCCGGCAAGATGGACGGCCGCGACTATCGCGTCTACACCATCATGGGCGACGGCGAGCTTGCCGAGGGCTCGGTCTGGGAGGGCGCCATGAGCGGCGGCAACTACCAGCTCGATAACCTGTGCGCGCTCGTGGACCGCAACCGCCTGCAGATCAGCGGCAGCACCGAGGACGTTATGAAGCAGGACTCGCAGGAGGAGCGCTGGGCAGCCTTCGGATGGAACGTGCTCTCCATTCCGGGCAACGACGTCCGGGCCATCGACGCCGCGCTGACGCTTGCGGCCGAGACCTGCGGCAAGCCCACGGTCATCATCCTCAACACGGTGAAGGGCTATGGCTCGCCTGTTATGGAGGACAAGGCCGCCTGGCATCATCACCTGCCCAATGATGAGGAATATGCCCAGATCATCGCCGATTTCGCTGCCCATAAGGAGGCCATCAATGGCTAACAAGATCGCCAATCGCAAGGTTATCTGCGACACGCTGCTCGAGGCCGCGAAGACCGATAAGGATATCGTCGTCCTGTGCTCCGACTCCCGCGGCTCCGCATCGCTCACGCCGTTCTTTGATCAGTATCCCCAGCAGTCCGTCGAGGTCGGCATTGCCGAGCAGGACCTGGTGAGCATCGCCGCCGGCATGGCTTCGTGCGGCAAGAAGGCCTGGGCCGCCTCGCCGGCGTCCTTTGTGACCACGCGCTCGTATGAGCAGTGCAAGGTCGACGTCTCGTACTCCAACACCAACGTCAAGCTCATCGGCATTTCGGGCGGCGTGTCCTACGGCGCCTTGGGCATGAGCCATCACTCCGCGCAGGATATCGCCGCCATGAGCGCGATTCCCAACATGCGCGTGTATCTGCCGAGCGACCGCTTCCAGACCGCCGAGCTCGTGCGGGCCCTGGTCGCCGACAACAAGCCGGCCTACATCCGCGTGGGCCGCAACCCGGTCGAGGACGTGTACGCCGAGGACGAGTGCCCGTTCCAGATGGATCGCGCCACCTGGGTGCGCCGCGGCACCGATGTGACGCTTGTCGCCACCGGTGAGATGGTCCGTCATGCCGTGGACGCTGCCGACCTGCTGGCCGAGCAGGGCATCTCGGCAACGGTGCTCGACCTGTATTGCGTCAAGCCGCTCGACGCCGAGACCGTGATTGAGGCCGCCGGCGCCACGCGTGCCGTCGTGACCGTCGAGGAGCACAGCCCCTTCGGCGGCCTGGGCTCTATGGTCGCGCAGGTGGTGGGCGAGCATTGCCCGCGTCCGGTCAAGTGTCTCTCCCTGCCCGACGCGCCGGTCATCACTGGCACGAGCCCCGAGGTCTTTGCGCACTACGGTCTGACGGGTGTCGGAATCGCCAAGACCGTTGCCGAGTTCCTGCCCGCAGAGTAACTGGAATGTGGCAAAGGGACCGTCCCTTTGTCACATTCGTTTTGAAAGGGGTGGCCATGGGCCGCTACATCATCGGAATCGATCAATCCACGCAGGGCACCAAGGCGCTGCTGGTGGACGAGGGCGGCCATTTGATTCATCGTGCCGACCGTTCGCATCGCCAGATTGTCAACGAGGCCGGCTGGGTGAGCCATG
>CAJMSO010000234.1 GCA_905216075.1 uncultured bacterium
GCACCAAAACCAAGGCCGCCGGTCAGTTGTGCGATAAACGGGCGGATGATGATCATGCCAAAGAAACCATAGATGATAGAAGGGATGCCGGCCAACAGGTCAACGGCGGGGCTGATGAGTTTGCGCACGCGCTTGCTGGCAATCTCGACCAGGTAAACGGCCGTACCCACGCCCAGCGGCACGCCCATGGCGAGTGCACCGACGGTCACCAGGCCCGAGCCGGCAAGCAGCGACAAGATGCCGTAGTGGCCCTCGGAGGGCGCCCACGTAAAGCTAAGGAAGTCCGCCAGACCGATGTCGGTAAAGACGGGAAGCGCCGAGTACGTGGTAAAGACAAAAATCAGGATGACGGTAACGACCGCCAAGAACGCACAGGCAAAGAAGATCCACTGCAGCGCCTTCTCCTTGAGATAGGTGCTGCGCGACACCAACGCCAACTCACGTTTTTTGGGCGCCTGAGCCTCCTGCTCAGTCTGGGAGTTTTCCCGTGCTTCCATGCTACTCACTCCCCTTCTCGTCGTTGGTGACGGGAATAAAGCCCGCCTCGCGAATCTGCTTGTCCATCTTTTCGGACGTCACGTAGTCGATGTAATCCTGCGCCTGTTGTGAAGGCTCACCCTTCACAAAGAAGTAAAGGTCGCGCGAGATGGGATAGCCGCCGCTCGCGACCGTCTTCTCGGACGCCTCAACATGATTGACCGAGACGGCCTTGACCGAGGTCTTGGCGTTGAGGCTATCGACGAAGCCCAGCGAAATGTAGCCAATGGCACCGCGCGAACGAGATACTACGTCGCGCACCTGGCCCGTGCCCGAAAGAACGGCCGAGCAGCGATCGAACGGGGTGCCGTCCATCACGATGGTGCGAAAGGCCTCGCGCGTACCGGACGCCTCGTCGCGATTGATAACCTGAATCTTCAGGTCCTCGCCACCGACCTCTTTCCAGTTGGTAATCTTGCCGGCGTAGATATCGCGGAGCTGCTCGGTCGAGAGGTTATCGACGGGGTTGTCGTCGTTCACGATGACCGCAATACCGTCGTGGGCAATGACGATGGGGGTCAGGCCCAGATCCTGTTCGTCGGCATTGAGTCCACGGGAGGAACTGGCGATATCGGCCGTGCCGGCGCTGACGGCCTCGATGCCAGCGGAAGAACCCAGACCGGAGACGAGCACATCGATGCCGGTCTCCTCCTTAAAGCCCTCGGCCGCAATCTCGGCGATAGGAAGGCAGGTCGTGGAGCCGGCGACGGTAATGGAAGAGGTAGAAGATCCCGAAGAACAGGCGCACAGCGTAAGCGTAAGCACAGCGGCGCTCAGGACCGATACGATCTTTCTCATAGCATCACGCCGATCGCAGCATGGCGCCCACAAGCGCCGTTCTCGTTACGGTAGGAATAAAAGCGGTCGTTCTGACGCACAGTCGAAAGCTGAGTATCCACGATATTATCCGCGTCGACACCGACATCTACCAGCGCCTCGCAAATGGCAGCGGAAAGATCGAGCATGCGAGAGGTGCTCGCATCGATGCACGAGAACTCGGCGGCAAAGCGATCCATGAGTTCCTGGGATACCTCATATTCGTCACCCAAGATATGGGGGCCGATATAGGCGGAAACGTCGCCCGCATCGCAGCCGGCAGCATCGCAAAGCGCCTGGCACGCCTTGGCAGAAATACGTGCAATCGTGCCCTTCCAACCGGAGTGCACCACGGCAAATCCGCCAGGGGCCACCAGCACCACGGGAACGCAGTCGGCAAAGCAGAGCAGCACGGGCACGTTATGCGCCGTACAGACGATGGCATCGCAGCCCGCGGCAATCTGCTCGCGGACGTCCTCAAGGTCATCGGCGCCATTCGAGGTCACCGCAACGATATGGTCGCCATGGACCTGATTGGGAACGAGCAGGTTGTGCTCGCACTCGGCGGCACCCATAGCCTCGAGCGCGCGACGACGATTTTCTTGAACAGCAAAGGGATCATCGCCAACATGCGAGCCCAAGTTGAGTGAGGAGTACGCATCTTCGGAAACGCCACCGGCGCGCTCGGTGAAGGCAAAGCGAACATCGGATGTCGCGCCCTCCACCAACGTAACTCCATCATGGTCGACACGCGAAACTTTGTCCGCACGTGCTGCCATACTAAAGCCTCCTAATAACACAAGTACCGCGGCATCGCCGCTACAGCCCGCGTTTATACGGCTGTCATACTTCTCTAAAAGGATACCTGCTGCGCTGGAGGCAATCGTAAAGGGAACGTAAGGAGATTAGAGGTTCTAGTTTACAAAGTCGAAATAAAAAGGGCGCGTCCATACGGACACGCCCCTGTGCACAACAATGCAAAGAACGACTTAGAAGCTACCGCGCTTCAGAAAGTCGGGAAGCTCGAACTGATCGTTGCCGAAGTTAGGAAGCTCGGTGCCACCGACGTTGCGGGTCGGAGCGGCCTGAGCCGGGCTGGTGGCCGGAGCGGTGCGCTGCGGCTCAGCGGAGGCAGCGGCCTTGCTCTGAGACTGCTGAGCAGCAAAGAGCTCGTCCTGACGGTTGACGTTGGAGTCGGAGAAGCCCGTAGCGATGACGGTGATACGCACCTGATCGCCCAGGGACTCGTCGACAACGGTACCGAAGATGATGTTGGCCTCGGGGTCGACGGCGTTGGCGACAACGTCGGCGGCGTCGCTGATCTCCTGGATGCCCAGGTCCTTGGAACCGGCGATGGAGAGCAGCACGCGCGTGGCGCCATCGATGGAGCTCTCGAGCAGCGGGCTGGAGATGGCCTGCTGGGCAGCGTCGACGGCACGGGTATCCCCAGAAGAGGTACCGATACCCATCATGGCGGTACCGGCCTGCTTCATGATGGTCTTAACATCGGCGAAGTCCAGGTTGATGATACCGGGGACGGTGATGAGGTCGGTGATGCCCTGGGTGCCCTGGGAAAGGACGCCATCGGCAATCGCGAAGGCCTCGAGCATGGTGGTCTTCTTCTCGGCGATGTCGAGCAGCTTATCGTTAGGGATGACAATCATGGTGTCGACGCAATCGGAGAGGGTCTTGATGCCCTCCTCGGCGCTCTTCTTGCGTTTGCGGCCCTCGAAGGTGAAGGGCTTGGTCACGACGGCGACGGTCAGCGCACCGACCTCGTTCATCGCGATATCGGCAACGATGGGAGCAGCGCCGGTACCGGTGCCACCGCCCTCGCCGCAGGTGATGAACACCATGTCGGCGCCAGCGAGCGCCTCGGCAATGTCGTCGCGGGACTCATCGGCAGCCTTGCGGCCAACCTCGGGGTTGGCGCCGGCGCCCAGGCCGCGGGTAAGGTCGGTGCCGATGTGCACCTTGATATCGGCATCAGAGATCGCGAGTGCCTGAGCATCGGTGTTGATGGCAACAAACTCGACGCCGCGGATGCCCTCTTCGATCATTCGATTGACCGCGTTGGTACCGCCGCCGCCGACGCCGACCACCTTAATGACGGCAAGGTAGTTGTTGATCTCTGTCTCGTGCATGTCGGTCCTCCGAACAAAGGTTATAGCCATAGCATGGGTCGACCCCTGCGCACATTAACCTTCAGGTTGAAAGTAAATGCAAAGGTAAACCGTATCATGGTTGCACATTATGAACGTATCAGTCAAATAATTGACCGTGAAAACCAAACAAACCAGATAAACGGCGTGGTATGGCCCCTCAACAAAGCATCAA
>CAJMSO010000235.1 GCA_905216075.1 uncultured bacterium
AAACCACAACCCGCACAAATTAGCAATTCAAATAGTCATCGGGGACGTTCTTAAACGACTAGTCAAACAAAAACGTCCCCAGTGACTACTTAGGACCACGGAAACGCCGCTGGTTGAGCATAAGTCAGCGAAAACGCCCCTAAGCGAGCAAGGTGACGTGAAAGAGGAGGGAAGCGTACTTTGGTACGCGACCGACGATTGAACGTCAGATTGCCGCTTAGGGGCGTTTGCAGCGTCGAGCCGTTACGCGGTTTGGTAAAACCGCGTAACTTCATCGTAGAAGCACGCTTGCGGGCGGCGGATGCTCGTCTCCTGTCGCCCGCTCACCGAGGCCCGGCAATTGCCTTAATATCTTAAGGACCTCGATTTGTCCAAGACTGAGCGAAGGAGCTCATCATGAGCGACGGAAAGAAAAAGCTTTCCTTCTTGACGGTCATCTCGACCATCATCTGCGTCGTCTTCGTTTGCGAGGCCGCCGCACCTGCTGCTGCCATTGGCAACCAGCAGTTCTTCTGGTGGATCTTCCTGATTCTGACCTTCCTGCTCCCTTATGGCATGGTCGTTGCCGAGCTCGGCACTACCTATGACGGTGAGGGTGGCATTTACGACTGGGTACGCGATGGCCTGGGCGACAAGTGGGGCGCCCGCATTTCGTACTACTACTGGGTTAACTACCCGCTGTGGATTGCCTCGCTGGCCACTATGTTCCCGGACATTTTGGGCATGGTCTTTGGCGTCGAGTTCAATCTGATTGCCAAGATTGGTATCGACCTTGCCTTTGTGTGGATCGTCTATCTTATGGGTCGCTCCAAGGCTGCCGACTCCGAGTGGGTCCTGAACGGCGGCGCCGTCATCAAGGTTGCCGTTGCCGTTATCGTCGGCGCTTTGGGCATCTGGTACGCCATGGAGAACGGCTTTGCGAACGATATGTCCGCTGCCACCTTCTTGCCCGAGCTCACCAACACCAACGCGCTTGGCTACCTGTCGATCATCATCTTTAACTTCATGGGCTTCGAGGTCATCTGCACCATGACCGACGATATGGCCGATCCCGCTCGCGATATCCCCAAGGCTATCATCGTCGGCGGCCTGTCCATCGCCGTGATCTACTTGTTCGCTGGCTTTGGCATCGGCGCTGCTGTGTCGGCCGATTCCATCGATCCCGACTACGGCATGATCTACGCTGTCCAGACTATTGTGGGCGATTCCATGATCTTTAAGGTCATCTGCATCGCCTTCCTGATCACGCTGTTCGCCAACATGGCTGCCTGGTCCTTCGGCGTCAACTCCGTCGCTCGCTATGCTGCCGAGCATGGCAACATGCCCAAGGTCTTCGCCTCGATGATCTCGGATGACGACATGCCCAACGGCGCCAACCTGGTCAACGCCATCGTTGCCTCCCTGGTGCTGTGCCTGCAGCTGGTTCCCATCGACGCCATCTCCAACGGTGTCTTCTGGATGCTCTTCGGTACCTCCGTTGTCTTCCTGCTGCTGACCTACATCCCGATGTTCCCGGCATTCCTCAACCTTCGTAAGAACGACCCCAACCGTGAGCGTATCTTTACGTTCCCGTTTAAGGGCGCCATGATGAAGGTCATGCTGGCTATTCCCTGCATTGAGCTGATTCTGGCTATCGTTGCAACGCTGATTCCGTTCTCTGTCGATGAGATTGGCGATAAGGTCCCGATGATCGTCATCTTCATCGTGCTCTTGCTTATTGGCGAGGTTGTCCGCGTCGTCAGTGCTAAGGGCCGCGAGACCGAGTACAAGGGTCTCACTCCCGAGCTGGCTGCTCAGCGCCTCGCTGAGGAGTCCGAGGAGGACTAGAGCACCCGGATTCGGGGCTCCAACCTTCCTCGCGTACCAACGTACGCTTCGTCGGGCTTGTCGCTCCCGACTCGGGACGCTCTAGCCTCTTCGGAGGCGTGCCCAAGCAACAGGTTTGCTAACCTTTCTCTGAGGTGGGTGTGAGCTATTGCTCCGGTAACCACCGCCCGCCCCAATCTCTCTTCCGTATCCTTCGTGCGTTTTGTCTCCGCGCACCGGGTTACGTCGTCGCTTGCCGGTGCGACATCCGTGAAAACCGGTGCCAGGCGCCCCGACCTTTGCCGGGGAATGGGCGCCTACCATCTCTTGGTTTTAGGCTGAGGGTAACCCGCCCGCAGCAAGCGATCGTTCGATTTGGAGGAAATCTTATGCGTACGATCACCGAGTCCGAGTCCACCCCTAAGGCCGACGGCTTCTTTATGCCCGCTGAGTTCGCTCCGCAGGATCGCGTGTGGATGGGTTGGCCCCACCGCACCGACACCTGGGCCCACGGCGCCAAGCCGGCTCAGAAGCAGTATGCCGCCATCGCTCGCGCCATCGCCGAGTTCACCCCGGTCACCATGTGCGCAAACCAGGCCGACTACGCCAACTGCAAGGCCGCCTTTGAGGAAGACGAGAACGTCACCGTTATCGAGATGACCACCGACGACGCTTGGTTCCGCGACACCGCTGCCACTTTTGTTATCAATGGCAAGGGCGATAAGCGCGCCAACCACTGGCACTTCAACGCCTACGGCGGCCTCGTCGACGGCCTCTATTTCCCGTGGGACAAGGACGAGCAGATTGCCCTTAAGATGGCTGAGCTTTCCGGCTGCCGTCGCTATCGTCCCGATGACATGATCCTCGAGGGCGGCTCCATTACCGTCGACGGCGAAGGCACCGTGGTCGTGACCGACCAGTGCCTGCTTTCCCCGGGCCGCACCTGCTCTGCGGTTCTGGAGGAGGAAGAGGATCCCGAGTCCATCTGGCCCAAGTTCCACAAGAAGTTTGAGCCCTGGAGTGAGGAACTTCGCGCCTATATGGACGAGCACCTCAAGGATTACCTGGGTGTCGAGAAGGTCATCTGGGTTAAGGAGGGCATCGACCCCGAGGAGACCAACGGCCACATCGATGATGTCGCTACGTTCATCGCTCCGGGCGTCATGGCCTGCATCTGGACCGACGATCCCGAGTATCCGTTCTACGAGCAATGCCATGCTGTCTACGAGACCCTTTCCAACGCCGTTGACGCCAAGGGCCGCAAGATGAAGGTCTACAAGCTCTGCATGCCTGTGAACCCGCTGTTCATGGACCAGGCTTCCTGCGACACCATCGACGCCGACGAGAACGCCGAGCCGCGCGTTGCCAACGAGCCGCTGATCGCCTCCTACATGAACTACCTGGTCACCAACCACGGCGTTATCGTCCCGCAGTACGGCGACGAGAACGATCAGCTTGCCGTTGACACGCTCCAGAAGATCTACGACGAGGTCTGGGGCGAGGGCGTCTACAAGTGCGTCGGCGTTCAGTCCGAGCAGGTCGTCTTCGGTGGCGGAAATATCCACTGCATTACGCAGCAGGAGCCCTCGGCGTAACTGTCTGTCTTCCCGAGGCACGGCACCTTGCCCTTCAATCGTCGGGCATGACCCTTAAGGTCTATGCCCTCCTCTTTCGCGGGAATCTGCCGCACCTCGGAAACCCAGCCGATCAATCGGACCGACGTAGCTAGCTATCGCATTAGTCATTGGTGCCAACCCTGGCAACAATGCAGGTCGAAAAACGTCAGCGAAAACCCGCCAGAGCGAGCAAGGTGCCTTGAAACGAGGCGGCATTGATCTTTTGATCATGCCGCCGAAGTTGAAAGGCAGATTGCCGCTC
>CAJMSO010000236.1 GCA_905216075.1 uncultured bacterium
CCTCGCGCAGATGCGCGGCATCGTCGCCCTCGATGCAGTCGAGCGCCTCGTAGGCCTCCTCGATCATGTTCTTGCCAATGCTGCGGTGCGTCTGCTCGCGGTCCCATGGGCAACCGTCGGGCTGACGAAGGCGCCAGATGGTCTGCACCAGATGCTGCAGCTCGGCCGACGCATCGACCAGCGTGGACAGGTCGCGCGAACCCTCGGCATTTTGCTGAGCCATATGCTCGGCCATGGTTATTCCTCCTCCATGATCACGTGGCGGAACGCGCCGCCCTCGTAGATACCGTAGCTGTGCGAGCCGTCCTTGGGAATGCTCACGCTGCCGGGGTTGAAGAGCCACAGGCCCGGGTGCGCAGTGCTTTCCTCGTTAACCTTGATGTGCGTATGACCGTAGACGAGTGCGGAGCCCTCGGGCAGCGCGGGCGCGTGGTCGACGCTGTTGTGCATGCCGGCGCCAAAGGCATGGCCGTGCGTCAGGAACAGCTCGCGGCCGGTCTCGTCGAACAGCGTGGCGTAGTCGGCCATGACGGGGAAGTCGAGCACCATCTGGTCGACCTCGGCATCGCAGTTGCCGCGCACCGCGATGATGCGGTCGGCTAGGGCGTTGAGCAGCGGAATCACGCGCTTGGGAGCATAGTCGCGCGGCAGGTCGTTGCGCGGACCGTGATAAAGCAGGTCGCCCAGCAGGACGATGCGGTCGGGCTGCTCGGACTCAATGGCGGCGCAGAGGCGCTCGGTCCAGTATGCCGAGCCGTGGATGTCGGAAGCGATGAGGTATTTCATGGTGGTCCTTTCGGTGGGGTTAATAGGATTGGTGCGGCGCGTCGTTGGCCTGTGTCACTCAAATCGCAGTGCCGCGCTCTGAGCCGTCTGCATCACGCGTTGGAGCGGCACGTCATGTTCGCGGGCAAGACGGGCGCAATCCTCGTACTCGGGAGCCGCGCGCTCGCTGCCGTCGGGCAGGGTCGCCACCTTAACGGATCCCTCGCCCCAAGGCGTTGTCACCTGCTCGAATCGGCGCGGCAGGCAAACGCGTTCCATCACCTGGCGACGAACGGCGTTGGTCGTGGTCTCCAAAAAGATAATCGTCTGTAGGCGCTCGATATCCTCGTGCGAGCAGATCACCTGCAACTGCCATCCGGGGCGACCCTTTTTGCAGTAGAGGGGTAGCCAGTGCACCTCGCGGGCGCCTGCCCCGCGCAGACGGTCGGCGGCGTAGGCGAGCACCTCGGGCGACGCATCGTCGATGTCGCATTCCAGCTTGACGATGGTCTCGGGCGCATCGGTCTCGCGAGACAGCGGAGATTTGCTATCGCATGGCATACGGTCCGGCTCCTTTCCGCACGGGCTCGTTTTGTTCATCCAAACGCTAGCACATCGCGGGCGGCGCAGGGGCGGCGTCATGGGATAGGTGCGACTTTTGCTGGGCGCAAGTGCTGGCGCGCTCCAACGCCGGCCCGCTCCATTCAAACGTGTACGTCAGCCTCCAAACATGTCATTTTTTGCAGCTTTTGGAGGCTGATGTACATGTTTTGAGAGCACAAGCGAGGCCGCACCGCGCGCCGCGCAGCCTTTCCAATCGATTTCGACCCCCCGCGTGCCCGGCGTGTTGAGAGCTGCGCCATTACAATGAAGCGGATTCGCTTGACGCAAAGGAGCCGCCATGTCTGCTTGCCCGCTGATCGATTGCCATACCCACACCTCGTTCTCGGACGGCCATGCCTCGTTTGAGGACAACGTTCGCGCCGCTGCTGCGGCCAGATGCCGCGTCATGGTCTCAACCGACCATCTCACCCTGCCCGCCAGCATGGATGCCAACTGTGAAGTGCAGGTTACTGAGGGCGACCTGCCGGCACATCGTCTGGCTTTTGAGGATGCTCGCAAGCTTGCCGCGCAGATTGCGCCGGAGCTCGAGCTTATCTATGGCTTTGAATGCGACTGGTACGAAGGTTGCGAGCCTTTGGTTGAGCGCTGGTCCGCGGGTGCCATAGTGCGCTTGGGCAGTGTGCATTGGATTGGCAACCCGGGCGATATCATGGCCGGTGCCGCGGGTACGGCGGGAACGGAAAACGTCGCTCGCCCCGATACACCCGATTCCCTTTGCGGTTGGATCGATGACGACACCGACCTGCACGTTTGGGAAAACCTGGGCGTGCGCGGCGTGTGGGAGCGCTATGTCGATGACTGGTGCCGCGCCTGCGAAAGCTCGCTCAGCTTTGATGTGATGGCTCACCCTGACCTGGTCATGCGCTTTTCGAAGGAAGGCTTTGCGCCCGACTTTGACCCCGCACCGTTTTGGCAGCAGATGGCCGAGTGCGCGCACGATACGGGTCGCCGCGTTGAGGTCTCGACCGCCGCACCGCGCAAGGGCCTCGACGACTACTATCCCGCGACCGGATTGCTGCGTTGCTTTGCCCACGCCGAGGTGCCGATCACTTTTGGCTCGGACGCACACCGCGCCTGCGACATCTGCTGGAACATCCGTGAAGCCCAGGCACACGCCTACGACTGCGGCTACCGAACCTTCGGCATCCCCCACGCCACCGGCGAATGGGAATCCACACCCCTCGCCTAACTAGTCGTTTAAGAACGTCCCCAATGACTAGTGGCGGCGGGCGTTGAGTTCGCCGGCAAGCTCGTCGAGGGTGATACCGTAGCGCTCAAGGGTTACGAGCAGGTGGTAGATCAGGTCGCCGGCCTCGTAGCGGATGTGATCGTGATCGTTATCCTTGCAGGCCATGATCACCTCGCTCGACTCCTCGGCAAGCTTCTTGAGCAGCTCGTCCTCGACGTCGGTCAACAGACGAGCGGTATAGCTCTCCTGCGGCGATGCATCACGACGACCGTGAATCACCTCGGCGAGCCCCGTCAGCGTCTCGCCGATATTTCCATCCTGAACATTCGCGGTGCGCACACCCATAGTTCAATCCTTTCCGTTTTACCGAGCGCCCAACAGGGTGCCCGCCCTACGCGAGTTTCTTAAAGAAGCAGGTGCGGTTGCCGGTATGGCAGGCCGGACCCGGCGAGTCGACCTTGACCAGTAGCGTATCGCTATCGCAATCGGCCCAGAGCTCCTTGACCTCCTGCATGTTGCCGCTCGTCGCACCCTTGTTCCAGAGCTCCTGGCGGCTGCGGCTCCAAAACCACGTGGTACCGGTCTTGAGCGTCAACCCCACCGATTCCTCGTTCATCCAAGCAACCATAAGCACCTCACCGGTGTCATACTGCTGAACCACACAAGGAATCAGCCCGCGGGCGTCGTATTTAAGATCAGACGCTTCTATTACCTCAGTCATCATTTCTCCCAAGTAATTACCGTAAACCCCACAGGTCGGCGAGGGTTGTCCAGGTGCCGCAGGTTGCCGCGAAAGAGGAGCGACGCGTACTTTGGTACGCGAGCGACGGTTTGAGCGGCAAGATGCGGTGCCTGGGCAAGCCGCAGCATTAGAAGTCCAGCCTCACAGGAATACCTTGAGAAGCCATATACTCTTTGACTTCGCGAATGCTGAAGGTTCCAAAGTGAAAGACGCTCGCCGCCAGCACGGCATCGGCCTCGCCCTCAATCACACCCTCGGCAAAATGTTCGAGCGTACCCACGCCACCGCTCGCGATGACGGGAATCGGCACCGCGCGGGCCACGGCGCGGGTGAGCGCCAGGTCAAAGCCAGCCTTGGTG
>CAJMSO010000237.1 GCA_905216075.1 uncultured bacterium
CCAGCGTCCGGCACAGCCGACGCAGCGCGCAGCTCAGCCTGCCGCGCGCTCGGTGCAGTCCTTCTCTCGTTCGGCCCAACCTGTTCAACGGACGGGTCAGCAGCCTTCTGCTCGTTCGGTTCAGCATTCGGCTTCTCACGCGGCTCAGCAGCCCACTGCTCGTACGGCCCAGCCTGCAGGCGGTACCCGCTTTAAGCAGCAGGCACCTACCCAGCGAACTCAGGCCCCTCAATCGCATTCGCATCACGCTCGCGGTTCGCATGGCGTTGCTCCGGCGACCCGCTCGAGCTACAACACGCATGCTCGTCGCGGTGCTCAAAAGAAGAGTTCTCCGGTTCCCATGATCGTCGGCGTTGTGGTGGCGGTTCTTGCGCTTGTCGCGATCGTTTTCTTTGTCGTGCCAGCCGTCAAGGGCTTCTTTGCCGGTGAGGATGCGAAGGTCACGGCTGGTCAGCAGGTTACGGTGACCATTCCCGACGGTGCTTCGGGCGATACGATCGCCTCGATTCTCTCCGAGAACCATATCGTCGAAAATCCCAAGGATTACTATGCGGCGGTGAAAAAGCTCAACGCCGATATGTCGCTCAAGCCTGGTACCTATTCGTTCACCACGCTCATGGACGCGACCAAGGTTGTTCAGCAGCTCATGGAAGGCCCCAACGCGGGCTCCAATGCGCTGACTATCCCTGAGGGCCTAACGGTTGATCAAGTCGCCGACCGTGTGGCCCAAGCCTACGACGGCATCTCTAAGGAAGACTTCCTCAACCAGGCCAAGGCCTCCAACTACGTGGACGACTATAGCTTCCTTAAGGGCGCCGCCAACGACTCGCTCGAGGGTTTCTTGTTTCCCAAGACCTATTCGCTGGGTGATTCGCCGACGGCCGATGACGTGATTCGCGCTATGCTTGATCAGTTTAAGACCGAGTACAAGTCGCTTGACTTTGCGAGCTGCGAAGCCAAGATCAAGGAGCGCTACGGTGTGGAGATGTCCGACTACGACATTGTCAACTTGGCCTCTATCGTTGAGCGCGAGGGCCTCAACGCCGATCAACGTGCGCACGTGGCCTCGGTCTTCTACAACCGCCTTGCCGGCAAGCTCGACGGTTTGCGCTATCTCAACAGCGATGCGACTATGATGTATGTCACCGGTGGCGAGGTTACCGCCGACGACCTGCAGCGCGATAGTCCGTATAACACCTATAAGCACGAGGGCCTGCCACCCACGCCCATCTGCTCTCCGTCGCTCGAGGCACTCAAGGCCACGCTAGAGCCGACCGACTCCGATGACCTGTATTTCTATATTACGCAGGACGAGGAGTATTTCTCGCAGACCTACGAAGAGCACCAACAGTCTTGGAATTAAACATGAGGATTTTCAGCCCCAAACGATATGTTGCCTCGGTCGACCGCATCGACCTCGATACCCTCTGGGCCGACGGCAAGCGCGCCATTTTGCTCGATCGCGATAACACCCTGGTGCCGCGTGATACCGAGCAGGTTCCTGCTGCCGTCTCGACTTGGCTCGACGCCGCTCGCTCCAAGGGCTTTAGGCTGTGCATGGTGTCGAACAACTGGCATCGCGATCAGGTCATGAGCTCCGCACGCGAGCTGGGCCTCGAGGCCATCAGCCATGCCATGAAGCCCGCGCCGTTTGCTCTCAAGGCTGGACTTAAGCGCCTAGGTGCCACGGCCGATGAGGCCGTGCTGATCGGTGATCAGCTGTACACGGACGTCTGGAGCGGCAACTTTGCCGGTGTCGACACGATCTTGGTAAAGCCGCAGGCAACTCAGGACCTGTGGTATACGCAGATCTTCCGTATCTTTGAACGCCGGGCCCTGCGCGACCTTCCCTGCGAGGAATAGGTTTCGTCATGTCCCAGCACACCAAGCACGGCTGCGACCATATCTTCTTTATCGGATTTTTGGGTGCGGGTAAATCGACGCTCGCGCGCAACGTGGGCACCATGTTCAAGCGTCGGTTTATCGATACCGACCGCCTGGTCGTGCGTCGTTGCGGCAAATCGGTTACCGAGATTTTTGAGACCGAGGGCGAGGAGCGTTTTCGCGAGCTCGAAACCTCGGCGCTCCGTTCGCTCCAAAGCGAGCGCAGCCTGCTGGTTTCGTGCGGTGGTGGCATTGTCGAGACCCCAGTCAATATCGAGCTCATGCACCAGATGGGTACCTGTGTGTATCTCGAGGGTGACTTTGAGGATTCGATGCGCCAGATTCGCCGCTCCGACACGCGTCCCGATTTCCGCTCGCCTGAGCATGCGGCGCGCCTTTTCGAGCATCGACGACCGCTGTATCGCCAGGCGGCCGATATCACCCTCGATATTCGTAATAAGTCCTTTGAGGACGTTTCCTATGTTTGTGCCGAGATGCTTTTGGAGCGTGGACTGCTATGATTCGCCGTCAACTCATCAATTTCCAAAACCGCAGCGTCGATGTTCGCGTCGGCTTTGACGCGTTTAGCGAGCTGTCGCGTATGTTTGCCTCGGTCGTGGGCAAACCAAAGCGCGCGATGGTTGTCTGGAACAGCGCTGTGTCCGATCGCTTTGGCGAGATCGTTGAGCACGCACTGGTCGATGCCGGCTTTGCTGTGTCGGAGCTTTCGCTTGAGGTTTCGCCCGCCGGCGCGACCTTGGCTGACGCCGATGCCGTCTTTGGCGCTCTGTCGGCTAACGGTATTACCTGCGACGATCTGATTGTCGCCGTCGGTGACGCTTCGATGTGCTCTGTTGTCGCCTGGTGCGCCAATCAGTGGTGCGGACGCACGGAGTGCGCCCTGCTGCCGACGACCTTCGATGCTATGCTCACCGCCGCCACGACCATGGAGCCGTTGGTTGCCTCGGCGACCAATGCGCTTCCCGCCATCGCGATTCGTCCCGAGCCCGGACTGGTCGTGTGCAATCTGGACCTTGTTCGCGAGGCCAACCCCGAGGACCTTAAGCTTGGCTATGCGGTGCTCGTGGGCACTATGCTCTCGAGCAGCAAGTCGCGCTGGAACCAGTTCTCCGAGATGGTTCCCGAGATTCTTGCCGGTGAGGAGGTCGCGCTCGTCAATGCCGTGCAGTGGTCCCAGACCGCGCGCAAAGACGTGCTCATGGCCACAAATCCCAGTGCTCGCCATGCGCTCGATTTTGGCAAGACGGGGGAGCGCACCCTTCGCGCCTGTTTGGGCGATACTACGGCACACGTCCCCGCATGCCAGCTGCTTTCCGAGGGCATGCGCTTTGAGGCACGCCTAGCACATGATGCTTGCGACTTCGATATCGACTATGTGTTTGAGGTCGATGACTGCCTGGAGGACTTCGGCATCGAGGAGCTTGCCTTCGACCTGGAGCCCACCGTGTTTATCGAGGAGTTCCGCAAGCAGCAGTTCGTACGCTCCAATCGCACGATGTTGCCGCTGCCCGCGGCACTTGGCGCCATTCGTCTTAACGCCGTGGACGACGATGTGCTCGAGCGCCATGCGCAGGCGTATTTGGCTTCTCGCAAGGAACTTCTCTAACTTTATTGACATCCATCGTCTTTCGTATCATTTTGAGGAACGGGTTTCAATCGGTTGCGGATCGTTTGCGGTTCCGTGCGCTGATTGAGCCCGTCCCGCTTTTATTGAGGACATTAAGAAAGGAATCTGCATGTCTGAGTTTGCTGCCGGTCCTGCCGGTCGTAT
>CAJMSO010000238.1 GCA_905216075.1 uncultured bacterium
CCCGCGACCCCAACCTTGGCAAGGTTGTGCTCTACCAACTGAGCCATGTCCGCTTGCGGGTTATTAATTTACGCGAGTTGTCCAAAAGACGCAAGTACTTTTTTCAAAAAACTTGTCTGCCGCATGTTCTTAGTAGCTAAACGCGCTAAAGCGATTGGCTAGGCACACGATTCCAGCGCTCCGCTAAACAGCTTCACCATCTGTACGCGCGTGCCGGCGCCGTCCGTACGACGAGCAACCTCCACGTTATCGACGAGCATACGCATAAGCTTGATGCCACGGCCGCGCTCCTCGGATGCGACCGGCTCGCTCGTTTCATCGATAGAATAGCCGGCACCTCGATCAAGCACCTCAACCACAACGCGATCGCCATAGGCCTGAACCGTCAGGACGCACCCGATACCGCCCGCATGGTCATAGGCATTACCCAGCGCCTCCCCCGACGCCAATGCGACATCGTAGCGCTCGTCACGGCGCAACGGAAGCGATTCAAGGAGTTCGGCGATGCGATGTCGGTAGTATGGAAGATTCTCGATACCCTGACGGACCTCGACGCTCTTACTCCAGCGAGGCAGCTCCCCCACCGGAATGGCGGGAATAGACTCCCGTGCCGGCCCCGCGACATGAAGGATATCGACAAGACGAGCAATCTCCAAAAAGCGAACAACTTCACCCGATGCATTGACGAGCGAAAGCAGGCCTTCTCGCCTCATGAGCTCACGAGCGCGCGTAAGCAGGAATGCCAAGCCCGTCGAATCGATAAAGCTAACAGCCTGACAGCTGATGACAACACGACGCACGCCGCGGCCAATCAAAGCATCCAACCGCCGACGCAGCGCAGGCACCGTGGCGATGTCGATATCGCCTGGTGGCGTCAAAACCGCTATGTCATTCCACTCATTCATACGACCATGGTTCCCCAAAAAAGCCCACTCGATGCATTCGTTTCCCCAACCGTACGGATTCAGCCCGCCCAGCGTCGTCTATGAACGACCCCGTAAAAACTCAAGGGACACCAATGCAATGTCATCGTCCAGCGCCGATTCGGTAAATCGGTCAAGCTCGCCCAAGACCTTGCCGCAGATTCCCGATACGCCCTCACCCGAGACAGAGAGCAGAAGGTCACGAAGACGCTGCTCACCAAAGAACGCTCCGGTGCGGTCGCGGGCCTCAATCGTTCCGTCCGTATACATGAAGAGCATGTCGCCAGGAGCGAACGTAAACACGTCTGTCTCGTACACCATGCTCTCAAAGGCACCGATTACGCCCGATTGGCATCCAAGCAGCTCGACCTCTCCCCCACGGGCCTCGCCGCCACCCAGCGGCATCGACTCTGGCCTAATGACCATGGTCGGAGGATGGCCCGCCGAACAATACGTTGCGCGTCCGGCTTTAAGGTCAATCTTGGCGATAAAGGCCGTCACGAACGTCTCGACCCTCGAAAAGCCCATGAGCATACTGTTAAGAGAGCGTGCCATGCGGGCCGGTCCAGCGCCCTCCCACGCATATGCCGTCAGGGCCGTCTTGACGAGCGCGGACATCGATGCGGCCTCAATGCCTTTGCCAGACACATCACCCAGAATCATGACGGCGCAGTCGTCGGGAAGACGGATGAGCGTATAGAAATCGCCGCCGACCAACGCCGAGTTCGTGGCTGACAGGTACACCGAATCGGTTGCGATACCCGGAACATCCCCCAGGGAATTTCTCATGCCGATCTGAAGGGTCTGAGCGATATGGCGCTCCTCGCGCTTTTGAGATTCGCCTTCGTAGATCAGTTCAAAGTCATGCGCCAAGTGCACCAAGTAGTCATATTCAAGATCATCAATCGGCTCTTGGCTACCATCACGAAGCAGCAGCGCGCGCGTCGTCGGGCTCTTCGCAACAGAAGCAGGAACAATCGCGTCGTTACTGTGCTTGCCATCACCCTCAGAGCGCGGGCGCCCCGCCTCGATGCCGGAGTCGACGTAGAGACCTTGACAAGGCAGGCCATGCGCCCTAAGCCAGCCTCCCATAGGCATCGATTCATCAACGCGAGTTATACGGACGTGTTTAAGGTCCTCGGCACTCGTGCCGCCCAAAACAGATGCCTCAAAGCCATCAGGGCCAGCCCCCAGACGTGCCGCCGGAGCCGTCGTGGAAAAGAATAGCTTCTCGGGATCGTCCGGCAAAGCAACGCGACTGCCGCCTTCAAAATCTATGACGTAGGAGTCCAGACTGGCGTCATACTCAACAGGGCAAAAATGGCAGTTGAGCATATTGCAGATCTCGGACGATACCGCCTGGGTAGCCGCGGCAGAATCGTCTAGAAAGGTAAACAACTCATCACGCAAGACATTGAGCGAGCGGCCAAGCTCGGCCGTGCGACGGGAGCGAAGGCTCGATGCCATGCCGACCAGCTGGATAGACAGGTAATCGCAAATGACCTCGAGCACATTAACGTCATAGGCGAGCGGTGCCTGAGGGCGTTTCCAACCAACTTCCAGCACGCCAAGGATCTGCGTACCGTAAAAAACGGGAAGACAGATCTCGCTGCGGTACGGAGGCATATCCTGCATACGCAACAGGTGCTTAGAACGATTGTCCAGGTCCATAAACATACCGGAGGCGGCCTTATCACCCTTAAGGTCCTGTTGAATCGACAAGCGACAGGCACGCGACTCACGAAGAACATACGTCGGAATGCCAGCGCCATACGGCAAAAACTCAGGCAGGTAGCTGTCGTACAGCTCCTTGGAAACACCGCGAAGTTTAAAACCGCCGCTCTCAGAAAAATAGATAGCGGCACCCGAAGCATCGAGCGTTCCTACAAGCTGGTTCAAAACGGTATCAAGTAGGCTGGGCAGCTCATCGGAGCCCACGGTACTCATAATGACCGAGAGCGTGCCAGAGAGGCGCTTGTTAGCCACTCTAAGCTCCGAAAGAGCACGCTTGAGCTGACGGTCGTGCGAATACTGTTCTTCGATGCTATGGAGCGCCACCAGGACACGTGGCGCGCGGCGCCCAAAGATGCGTGGAGGCGTTACGGAGCCCGCACGAACCAAGACGGGGATAAAGGAGCCGTCACTCAGCTTGAGCATCAGTTCGTTCTCGGAGCCATCAGTTTCAAATGGCAGACGATGTTCCGTCGCACGTTCAAAAGCGGACGAGTACAGGACGTCTTTAACATCTCCACCGATGACGTCGGCGCGTTCCTCGCACATCAAACCAAGTAAGCGATTATTCACATGCAGAATGGTTCCGTCGAGCTCGCAGATGATGACAGCATCGCTCGTGATCTCGACTAGTTGGGCAACGTCTGCCCACTCGTTGCGTTCAAGCGTTTCCATCGTGGACCCCACCGTCTATCGGTAACAAAAAAGCCTCCGAAGAGGCTTCTCAAATGCGATGGTGTCGGAGGCGGGACTTGAACCCGCATGACCAAAAAGCGGTCACTAGCACCTCAAGCTAGCGCGTCTGCCAATTCCGCCACTCCGACATGCTATGTTGTTGATTCGCAGTTCGTTTTGTTGGACCCGCGCGTTCAACGAGGAAGATAATAACCTATGATTCGAGAACTGTGCAAGCACTTTTTTCAAAAAAGTTTACGAATTTGTAAATGCCTTGATTATCGACTTTATCCGAACACCTCCCACATTCATCCGCACATGTGCGG
>CAJMSO010000239.1 GCA_905216075.1 uncultured bacterium
CTGCAGAAGGAAATGATTGCGGCCATGAAGGCCAAGGACAAGGTTCGCCTGTCCATCATTCGCCAGGTTAAGGCCGAGGTGAAGAATATCGAGGTCAATGAGCGCCGCGATGTGACCGAGGAAGACGTCAACAGCATGATCAAGCGTCTGATCAAGCAGACGAGCGAGACGCTGGAGATGTCCATCAAGGCCGGCACCGACCAGGAGCGTACCGACAACCTGACCGAGCAGGTCAAGATTCTGGAGAGCCTGCTGCCCGCGCAGGTTTCGGGCGAGGAGCTCGAGGCCCTGATCGAGCAGGTCATCGCCGAGCTGGGCGCGACCTCTAAGAAGCAGATGGGCCAGGTCATGGGCGCTCTGGGCAAGGCCACCGGCGGCAACTTCGATAAGCCGGCAGCAGCAAAGATCGTCGGCACCAAACTCGAGCGGTACATAGTTGATGTTGAGGGGGCGTGACCATCGCGGTCGCGCCCCTTTTTTCTGGGCTGAGTACTCATTGGGGACAGACTTAAATGAGTAGGTACTCATTTAAGTCTGTCCCCAATGAGTGGGTGGAAGGTTGCGGGTTCTTTACGGGAATGTAGTGTGGGCTGCGGAAACGTGGTTCTTTCCGTACAATAGTGCAATTCGTGTAAGCGCAGGAAAGGGACATTCATGGCAGACATGATCGAGATCAAGCATCTCAACAAGTACTTTGGCGACCTGCATGTGCTCAAAGATATCAACCTCACCGTCAAGCGCGGCGAGAAGCTCGTAATGATCGGGCCTTCCGGTTCGGGTAAGTCGACGCTCATCCGTTGCGTCGATTATCTGGAGGAGCCCACGTCGGGCGAGGTCGTCATCGACGGCACGCCGCTCACCAAAAAGAATCACCTGGAGATGGCTCGCAAGTACAGTTCCATGGTGTTTCAGCAGTTCAACCTATATCCCAACATGACGGTGCTGGGCAACCTGACGCTCGCGCCCATCAAACTGCAAAAGAAGAGCAAGGAGGAGGCGACCGAGATCGCCATCGCCGCGCTCAAGCGCGTCGGCATGGCACATAAGGCCGGCGAGTATCCGCAGAATCTCTCGGGCGGTCAGCAGCAACGCATCGCCATCGCCCGTGCCCTGTGCACCAAGCAGCCCATCATCCTGTTTGACGAACCGACCTCGGCGCTCGACCCCGAGATGGTCCAGGAAGTCCTGGACGTTATGATTGAGCTCGCGCAGGAGGACATCACCATGATCTGCGTGACGCACGAGATGGGCTTTGCGCGCCAGGTGGCCGACCGCGTCATCTTTATGGAGGACGGCCGCATCCTGGAGGAGGGCACGCCCGAGCACTTCTTCGATAACCCCGAGAACCCGCGCTGCCGTGAGTTCCTGTCCAAGATTCTGCACTAGGCGCGGTGATGGACATGACGGATATGACGAGGGCGGCCGTGTCGCGCCGTCACTTTTTGCAGCTGGCTGGCGCCGGCATGCTTGCGCTGACGGGGACCGCGCTTACCGGTTGCGGCAACTCCACCAGCGGCGAGGGCTCCGACAAGGGGTCCAAGCTTGCGGCCATCAAGTCGCGTGGCCATCTGAATGCCGGCGTTAAGAAGGACGTTCCCGGCTACGGCTATTACGACACCGCCAAGGGCCGCTTTGAGGGCATGGAAGTCGATTTGTGCTACCAGATCGCCGCTGCCGTCTTTGGCGTGAGCTACAAGGAGGCCCGCGCCCAGGAGCTTGTCGAGTTTACCGACGTAACGCCCAAGACGCGCGGCCCGCTGATCGACAACGGCCAACTTGACGTGGTCGCGGCGACCTACACCATCACCGACGAGCGCAAGAAGAGCTGGGATTTCTCGACGCCGTACCGCACCGACTACGTGGGACTCATGGTCAAGAAGCGTTCGGGCTTTACTTCGATTGAGGATCTGGACGGCAAGGTCATTGGCGTGAGCCAGGGTGCTACCACGCAGGGCCTGATCGAGCAGATGATCAAGGACAACGGCTTTAGCTGCAAGCCCGAGTTTAGGGCCTTTAGCGGCTACCCCATCATCAAGAGCTCGCTCGACGCCGGCAATATCGACGTCTTTGCCATGGACCGCTCCACGCTGGCCGGTTACATGAACGAGACCGTTGAGCTGCTGCAGCCCGAGGTCAAGTTTGGCGAGCAGGGTTACGGCGTGGCGACCAAGAAGGGCTGCGACCTTTCGGCCGTGGTCGATCAGGTGATTTGCGATCGCCTGGCCGATGGCTGGCTCGATCAAGAGGTCAAGACCCGGGGTCTTGTATAGGCGTATCGTCCAAGGAAGGAATCAAATGCTCGAAGGATTATTTGACGCCGACCGTTGGTCGACGACATTTCAAAATATGGGGCCCTTTTGGGAGGGCTTTGGCGTGACGCTGCAGGTGGTCGTTGCCGGTCTGCTGCTGTCGCTGGTGCTGGGCACGCTGCTGGGCGTGTTCTCTACCACCCGTTCGCGCGTGCTGCGCGCCATAAGCCGCGTGTACGTGGAGTTTTACCAGAACACCCCGTTGCCCGTGCAGGTGCTCTTTATGTACATGGCCGGTCCACAGTTTTTGCAGGCCATAACCGGTGCCGACCAGCCGGTGCGCATCGCACCGTTCGTGCTGGGCTTCTTGGGCGTGGGGCTGTATCACGCGGCCTACATTTCGGAGGTCATCCGCACTGGTATCGAGGCGGTTCCGCGCGGTCAGATGGAGGCGGCCCAGAGCCAGGGCTTCACCCGTGCGCAGGCATACTGGTACATCGTGCTGCCCCAGACGTTCAAAATCATTCTGCCGCCGCTGTGTAACCAGGCGCTCAACCTGGTCAAGAACACGTCGGTGCTGGCACTTGTGGCCGGCGGCGACCTTATGTACCGTTCCGACAACTTTGTGAGTCTGTACGGTTACCTGCAAGGATACATCGTCTGCTGCCTTATGTACTTCATCATCTGCTTTCCGCTCGCCATGCTGGTGCAGTGGCTCGAGCGCCGCTCCAAGGAGCGTCCGCGCGGCGTGAGCCTGGCCGAGCTGGGGCTCGACAACGTAGAGGAGGCCTAGCGCATGGAAATCTTCAACGCGACCAACCTGCTCTACATTTGGGGCGGCTTTGTTAAGACAATCGAGATCTCGGCGCTGTCGATCTTTTTCTCGCTCATCTTTGGCACGGTGCTGGCGCTCGTTAAAAGCTATGCGCCCCGCCCGTTCCGTATTTTGGTGAGCGCCTATATCGAACTGTTCCGTTGCACGCCAAACCTGCTGTGGATCCTGTTTATCTACTTTACGGTGCAGGGTTTGGACATTGTGATTTCGACCATCGCCTTTACGCTGTTTACCAGCGCTGTTATGGCCGAGATTGTGCGCGGCGGCCTCAACTCGATTCCGCGCGGCCAGTTTGAGGCAGCGCAGAGCCAGGGCTTCGGCTTCTTTGCCACCATGCGCTACATCATTCTGCCGCAGACGTTTAAGACGATTATTCCGGCGCTGTTTAGCCAGTGCACGACCGTCATTAAGGACAGCTCGTATCTTTCGGGCATTAACGTGGCCGAGCTCATGTACACGGCAAACGTCGTGATGGCCCACGCGATCGATCTGTCGCAGGTGCTTATGCTCTACGGCCTGGTGTTTGCGATGTACTTTGTGCTCAACTTTGGTATCTCGCTGCTGGT
>CAJMSO010000240.1 GCA_905216075.1 uncultured bacterium
CGCGATCGCTAGGGCTCGTCCGTTCGTATGACGACAGCGCCAAAACCTCGGTCGACGAAAGCGGCACGTCTTTGTCATCGATGCGCTTGTAGCTACCGCCCTGGGCGCCCCGCTCTATTACATAGCAAGGCTTGCTCGACGGGTCGAGCTCCTCGATCGTGATGACGAGAACAACGGTACCCCGAAGCTCCACGCGCTCAATGGTGTATTTGGGCGGATTGGCCAGCTTTCCGCGACCGCCGGCATCGCCCATGCCCGCCACGAATTGGTTGAGCACTTTCTCGGTCTCAAAGTTTGCAACTGGGACAAAACCCGCGCGCTCGCTCACTCCGAGCACGATAATGCCGCCGGCAGTGTTTGCGAAAGCGCTGACCGTTTCCCATACGTCGCGGGAAAGCGTCGTAGCGCTCTCTTTCACTTCGACGCTAAGGTCATCCGAGCCCATGCGCTTTAATGACTCGAGCAGGCCGGCCAGCTCGCTTTCGTTCATCTGCATGTCCTTTCGCTCGGTCCTGCGGGTGTGCCGCGGATGGATTTCTCTCGTCTCACAGCTATCTCTCGTAATTATCTCTTGTCTCTCACTCATCTTTCGTCTTAGAGATCAATAAGAGATGAGAGATGGACTGTTCAACATTTGCTTCATTAAAACATCTTTTTGCAGGTAGAACAATCAACAATCAGCTAATACCATTGCGGTTCATCTCCATACGCCACCGTTATCTCTCGTAATTATCTCTCAGTTATCTATCATTTCTTGTATTAGAGATGAGTGAAAGACGAGAGATAAAAGATGCCGCGCGTGGATATTTGGACGGTTTTTGGACTTTTGGCGGCCGATTCCGTCCGAAAATCCACGCTCATTTGGCGGGCGTCCGAATTTCCACGCTCGTGTGTCCGAAAATCCGCGCTCATCCGGCAGATTGGTCGAGGGCCCCATATGGGTATACTCTCGAGGATTCGACTCGATTCGCCCCCGCTGGGGCGTCAAAGGAGACTGCATATGCCCACCACCTCAACCGACCCGCGCGCCGCTGCCTCCGCACTGCTGGTGCCTGGCACCACCTGCCACGGCTTTGCCGTCGAGCGCCGCGAGACCGTGCCCGAGCTCGACTCGGACGCCTACGTGATGCGCCACACTGCCTCGGGCGCTCGCCTGCTGTACCTGGCATGCGACGACGAAAACAAGGCCTTTACCATTGGCTTTAAGACGCCGCCGGCCGATTCCACCGGCGTGTTCCATATTCTTGAGCACTCGGTGCTGTGTGGATCGGCCAAGTTTCCCGTCAAGGAGCCGTTTGTCGACCTGATCAAGAGCTCCATGCAGACGTTCCTCAACGCCATGACCTACCCCGACAAGACCATCTACCCCGTCGCCACCACCAACGAGCAGGACCTGTACAACCTGATGGACGTGTACCTGGATGCGGTGTTCAACCCGGCCATCTATACCAAGCCCACCATTTTTGAGCAGGAGGGCTGGCACTACGAGCTGGACCTGCCGGAGGGCGTCGAGGGCGAGGGCGGCGACAGCCCCGCGAGCCTGCGCGAGGGCACGCTACGCTATAACGGCGTGGTGTTCAACGAGATGAAGGGTGCGCTGTCCGACCCCATGAGCGTGCTGGACGACGCCGTCAACGCCGCGCTCTATCCCGACACCGCCTATGCACACGAGAGCGGTGGCGACCCGCGCGCGATTCCTGCGCTCACCTACGAGCAGTTCCTGGACACGCACGCGCGCCACTACAATCCTTCCAACTCCTATATCACGCTCTACGGCGACCTGGACGTGGACCGCGCACTGGCCTTTTTGGACGAGCGCTATCTGTCGCAGCCGAGTGCCGCGAGCCGCCGCATGGACGCTGCCGTTGCCGCCGGCGAGGACCCGTCCACGCTGGCGCCCAATCCGCTGGGCGTGCAGGCACCCGTGACCTGCGAGTACAAGCGCGTCGAGATGGCCACTACACCCGAGAACGCCCTGGTGGGCCTGGGCCTGGTGCTGGGCAGCGCGCTCGACCGCAAACGCACGATCGCGGCGGATATCCTGTTCGAGGCACTGCTGGGCTCCAACGAAGCACCGGTTAAGAAGGCCATTCTGGCCGCCGGCCTGGGCGGCAACGTGGTGAGCTACACCGCGGCCGAGAGCCTGCAGCCCTACGAGCTCATCATGCTGCAAAACGCGCAGCCCGGCGTGGCGCGCGAGCTGCGCCGCGTGTTCCAGGACGCCTGCCGCGACCTGTGCGAGCACGGCGTTCCGCGCGAGCGCCTGGAAGCCATCATCAGCAGCAACGAATACGACCTGCGCCAGCGCGACTACGGTATCGCCGACGGTGTGGCCATTGCGTGCGACGCACTGAGCACCTGGCTCTACGATGACGACGCCGCGACGCTGGCGCTCAAGTACGGCCCGGTGTACGAGGAGCTGCGCGGCGACCTGGACGGCAGCTATTTTGAGGACCTGCTGCGCGAGCTGGTGCTGGAAAACGACCACATGGCGCTGGTCGAGCTGGTGCCGGTGGACGCCGCCGAGGGTTCGGAGGGTGCCGAGGCCGCCGAGCTGGCAGCCAAGCGTGACGCCATGACCGATGCCGAACTGGCCAATGTGGTCGAGCGCACGGCCGCGCTGCGTGCCGTGCAGGAGGCGGAGGACACACCCGAGGCCAAGGCCACGCTGCCGCGTCTGCGCGTGTCCGACATTGGCGAGGCGCGCCCCGAGCCGCCACTGGTCGTGGACACGACCGCGCCCATCCCCTGCCTACGCCACGGCATCCCCACCAACCGCCTGGCCTACGCCATGCAGTATTTCGACCTGAGCTGCGTCGCGTTTGAAGACCTGCCCTATGTGACGCTGCTCTGCCGCCTGCTCAAACAGCTGCCCACGAGCGAGCACTCGGCCGAGGAGCTCGACAACTTGCTCGCCGGCAAGCTGGGCTTTTTGAGCTTTACGACCGAGGTCATGACCCAGCCCGACGTGGACGGCGTGCGCCCCTACCTGCTGGTGAGCGCTGGCGCCCTGTCCGAGAAGATCGATGCGCTGGCAAGCCTGCCGCGCGAGGTGTGGTCGAGCACGCTTTTGCTCAATGCCGACGCCGACCGCGTGCGCGACGTGCTCACACAGATTCGCATTGGGCTTGAGCAGGGCTTTATCAACAACGGCCACTCGGCGGCGCTCGGTCGCGCGATGAGCTATAGCTCGCCTTCGGCCGTGGTGCGCGAGCAGCTTTCGGGCGTGGACTTCTATCTGTTCCTGCGCGATCTGCTCGAGCACTTTGACGAGCGCCTGGACGGCCTGCGTGCCAAGCTTGCCGAGCTGGCAGGCCACATCTTTGTGGCCGATGGCTGCATGGCGAGCTTTACCGGCAGCGATGAGGACTTTGACGCGTACTGGGCCGCTGCAGGCGACCTGGGGCTGGGCGCGGGCCATGGCACCGATGCCGGCCGCAACGCGCTCGTGGTGCCGACGCCGCGCGACCGCCACGAGGCCTTTGTCATCCCCAGCGATATCTGCTTTGCGGCAAGCGCGTGCGATCCGCGTCGCTTGGGCATCGACGTGACGGGCGCCTGGGCGGTTGCTGCCAACGCGCTCTCCTACGATTACCTGTGGAACGAGATTCGCGTGAAGGGCGGTGCGTACGGCTGCGGATT
>CAJMSO010000241.1 GCA_905216075.1 uncultured bacterium
TCCGCACATGTGCGGATGAATGTGGGAAGTGTTCGGATGAAGTTGATAATCAAGGCAAAAAACTCTTTTCAAAATTCTTGAAAATTGGGGCTTGCATCGCATGGCGTTCCTTGCAATAATAGTCGAGCGCGAAGCGCACAGGACACGGTGGGTGTAGCTCAGTTGGCTAGAGCGACGGGTTGTGGTCCCGTAGGTCGAGGGTTCGAGTCCCTTTACCCACCCCAGTTCTTGCTTCGTGTTGATATCGGGTCGTTAGCTCAGTTGGTAGAGCAGGGGACTCTTAATCCCAAGGTCCAGGGTTCGACCCCCTGACGGCCCACCACACGATATCTTCTCTAAAGTCCGCCATAACGGACTTTAGCTTTGGGTCGTTAGCTCAGTTGGTAGAGCAGGGGACTCTTAATCCCAAGGTCCAGGGTTCGAACCCCTGACGGCCCACCCAAAGCATGTTAAGACGGTCAACGAAAGTTGCCCGTCTTTTTTGTTGACCTCGCATGGGGTCGAACCCGAAAGGGCGCGGAGCTTAGAAAACGCGTAAGCGTTTGCCAGCGCAGCGCGCAAGGCGCCTTGGCGCCGCAGCGGCCGCCTGCGCAACAAGCTGACCCCCTGACGGCCCACCAAAGTAACCCGGAATATTTACAAATCGAGTCTACCCTGTGGATCGGCAAAGCCGTCAGTACCCTCCTTGAGTTTCTTCTCGTCTGCCTTCACGCGACGCTCGAGCTTCTTTGTGTCCTCGGCAGGTGGTAGATTGTCGGGGACAATTCCGCGGTCGATGAGGCTGCCACGCACGCTTGTGTTGTTCTCGACGTGCTCTTGCTTGATCTGGTCCAGACCGTACAGGTCGTGTTCCTCTGCGTTGAAAGCAGTCATCGAGTTCGTAAGGTCCTTTGCTTTGATGAGAACATCGGCTAACCTGTCCGCCAATGCCGCGCTCTTGGGTACGCCGAGCTGCTGCTTCATTTCCGCCGTGCTTCTGCCGCCGAATAACGCCTCATCGCCCTTCGACTTGATGATCACGAATCCTTTGGAGTCCACGCCGCGTTTGAACGCAATACCCGAGAGCTGTTTCTCTGAATCGGATAGCGAGTGGCGCGCCTGCAAGCGCTGAATCTCTGCGAAGCGCTGCTCTATGAGCTCTTGGCGGCGCGTCTGCACGGCAAAGTATGCCTGGGCGAGTGCGATCTCTGGCTTGTTTGAATCTCCGTTCTGGGCGATTAAATAGCATGCATAGCGCGTCAGTTTGTAGTCTTTAACCGCGCGAGCGGCGACACCGGCAGTTACCATTTTCGTGGTGTCACGAAAATGGGAATCAACTGGAGTTTTGTTTGTTTCGCACGAGACTTTTGCCCTCTTAACAACTTCGGCGAAGTTCTCCCATCGAGTGTATCCCATGGGTTCCATTAAATCGCGTGCGAGCCAATACTCAACCCCGTCTTCCACACGGGCGTAGCTATCAAGTTCGACACGCCACTTCTCGATATCTCTACTATCCATATCTCCTCCTCGCTGGCCTATTGTCTATGCGGGCTTTGCCCGCTCTGCATTCAGAATAAGGATACGCTGTCGTGCGGACACGAATGGGCCCCGTGTCACTTCGAGCTCACGGGACCCATGGATATCGATTAGTTGTGTTCTGCGTTAGATAGGCGTCCAGTTTAATTCGCTCGATAGTGCGAACCTAGGCTTTCGGTTCGTTTGCGCATGGCTTTGACCATCTCCGCAGCCAGCTGAATCTGCGACTGTAGGCGGGCGAGGGCAGCGATTTCGCTGTCATTGGCGTGCGGCTTATGCAGCGACGTCGCCTCGTCTTGTAGGCTTTCAAGCTCTTGAAACGCCTCGGATAGGCCTGGTTCGGTCCTGTTGATCATGCAGTAGGTGCTCATTGTGTGTTTGAGGCTGCGGGTCAGGTGCTCGGCGTCTGTTGTGGCAATGCCATACTGGGGTAGTGCGGTGTGCGTCGGTGCGTCAGCCTCGGGAGCGTCCAGTGCTGCTCGAGCCGCCGAGGCGCCTGCGATGCGCCCGAATACGATGCCATTGGCGCTCGACAGGCCTCCGATGCGGTCGGCGCCGTGCATGCCGCCTGTTGCCTCGCCGCAGGCGTAGAGGCCCTCAACGCCCGTGTACGCGGTCTTATCGATTCTGATACCGCCGTTGGCCGCGTGGGCATACATCGCCACGCGCATCTCGTCGCTCGGAGCGATACCATGCTCGTCTTGTAGCCAAGTGGCAAATGTCTGCACGAACTCGGGGACATTCTCTCGCGGGAAGTCGTAGTGGAGCGCTAGGCCTTCGGCACCTGCTTGATCGATGGCAAGATCGATGGCGCGAGAAGCCAAGCGCGAAGTGAAGGGGCCATATCCTGAGCGTTGCTCAAGCAGATCGTCTAACTTTTCGTTGGCAATGTCGACCGGTTGGTCGAACGTGACGTAGCGCCAGGTCTTTTCGTTAAAGACCAGGTTGCGCTTAGGTTCAATGAAACCGGGCATCATCTGCATGAACTCTATATTAGTAAGTGTTGCGCCGTGCGCCAGCGCGATGGCCTGCGAGGAGCTGAGCACATCAGCCGACGTAAGGCTGCGCTCGAACAGGCCGCCTGTGCCACCGGCTGCGATGATCGTGGCCTTTGCTGTAAAGGTCACGATGCGCTCGTCTGTTTGGTTGTAGAGCACGGCGCCGGTAATCTTTCCGGTTGTGTCCTCAACAAGGTCTATAAGCTCGTGTCGGGGGAGCAGACGAATGCCAAGAGACTTGATCTGGGCCGCACACGCGTCTTCAAGAGGCTTGCGGGTCAGACCGCGCCACATGCGTGTCTTATGGTCAAAGCAGGGGATAAATTGCTTTTGCTGGGCGCTTTCGGCGCTTTGCGGGCGCTGGAGTTCTACGCCCAGATCCTGTTCGAGCCAGTCAATCGCTTGGGGAATGCCGTGGACGAACGTCTGGACGAGTTCGAGGTCGGCAGCGCCGCCGCCGACGGTTTGGATGGTGTCGATGAGGTCTTGCTCGTCGTCTTTGTCGACGGGGCCAATAAGGCCGAGGCCCCAGGTGCCCGGGAAGAAGCTCGATCCGCTCATGGTCTTGCCGGCGCATGCGATGGCAACGGTCGCGTCCGCGCGTGCTGCTTCTATGGCGGCGCAAAGGCCAGCGATGCCCGATCCGATTACCAGTACATCAGTTGATTCCATAGGATTCCTTTCTCGTTCGCGCATTGTCGCATGGGTGATCGGCAAAGGTATCGCAAAGATTGGATAAATCGGCAAAGGGCAAATACGGCACGTGGACGTTAGGGCCGCTTGGCGGCTCCTTCTCCTCACACTTCATGTTCCATCAGAACTGATATATCGTATCTCGAACGTTTTATTGCAACAAAAAAAGAGCCGCCGCCCGGGTGGGTAGCGGCTCTAAAGCTCAACTATACGAGCATCGCGCGGGCGCGATTAGGCCTTGAGGGCCTCCTCGACGGCGACAGCGCAGGCGACGGTGGCACCGACCATGGGGTTGTTACCCATGCCGATGAGACCCATCATGTCGACGTGCGCAGGCACGGAGGAGGAACCGGCGAACTGGGCGTCGGAGTGCATACGGCCCATGGTGTCGGTCA
>CAJMSO010000242.1 GCA_905216075.1 uncultured bacterium
GCCATCGCTCGCTGCGGTACACTTACCTAAAGTAAACCATGAAGGGAGACATTACCTATGAAGAAGATTGTTTTGGCTTGCGGTGCTGGCGCTGCTACTTCCACGCTCGTTGCCCAGAAGGTCGCCACCATGCTCGACGCCAACGGTTACGCCGACAAGTACGAGATCGTGCAGTGCGCCATCTCCGAGGCCAAGGACGTTTGCGACGAGGGCGCCGATCTGCTGATCGCCACCACCGTTGCCCCCGAGGGCCTTACCTGCCCGTACGTGAGCGGCGTGCCCTTCATGACCGGCATGAACCGCGTCGCTGCCGAGAAGGCCGTTCTTGACGTCATGGCTCAGTAGGCGCTGACTGCATGAGTGAGCAGAACGCCAATCCGGTCGAGCTCTTTGGCATGCGCGTTGCCCATGTGGGCATTAACGCCACCGACCCGGCAGACGCCCTGGAGATCGCGGAGCTGTTCTCGACGATGATGGGTCTGCCCGTTATCGAGACCCCGGTTTCGTACTTTAACGATTCGCTGGTCGAGGTCATGAAGCAGAATGGTCGTGGCACCAAGGGCCACATCGGCTTTGCCGTCAATGACATTGACGCAGCAGAGAAGTGGTTCGTCGAGCGCGGGCTCGAGGTCAACGAGGAGTCGCGCGTGCTGCTGCCCGACGGCGGCACCAAGCTCGTGTACTTTAAGCGCGAGTTCGCCGGTTTCGCCGTGCATCTGTGCCGCGAGTAGCGCACAAGCTGCCATAGCTAGCAAAAAGGGATAGGGCCGTGTGGCCCTATCCCTTTATTTATGCCGAGGGGCTTCCTAGCGCGGCAGGCGAATCGTAAAGCGGCTGCCGACGCCCTCGACTGAGGTCACGCCAATGACACCACCATGGCTATCGACGATCCACTTGGCAATGGCAAGCCCCAGACCCGAGCCCTGCGCGCCGGCATCGCGTGCGTTGTCGGCGCGGTAGAACCGTTCAAACGCGTGAGCTGCGGATTCCTGGTTCATGCCGATGCCCTCGTCCTCAACGCTTATGTCGATCGTGCCCGCGCCCGCATCTGGCGCTACGCCAAACGAGATGGGCGTGCCCGCATCCGAGTACTTGGCGGCGTTTTGCACGATCACGCGCAGAGCCTGCTTCACGAGCGCCACGTCAACGGGCGCGTCGCAGCGCGGGTCGCTGACAAGCGCAGCGTCAAAGGCCAGCCGATACGTGTGCGTGGCATCGATCATCTGCGATTCCTCGCATACCTCGCCGACCAGTGCGGCCAGGTTGGTATTCGCACGCCGCAGGACCGTGCGCCCGGCATCGCCGCGCGCCAAAAACAGCAGCTGCTCCACGAGCTCCTGCATGTGCTCGCTTTCGGTTTTGAGTGAGGCGATGGACTCCGCCAGCACGTCCGGATCGTCTTTGCCCCAGCGGTCGAGCATGTTCACGTAGCCCTGAATCACCGCGATGGGCGTGCGCAGCTCGTGGCTTGCATCGTTGACAAAGCGCATCTGCTGCAGCTTGGCCTCTTGCATCTGGCGCAGTAGGCGGTTGAGTGCGACCTCGATGCTTGCCAGGTCGGCGTCGCCGGTGGTGACGCTTGGTGAGTCGACGCTTGCGCGCTCGATGGCCTGCTCCAGTGTTTCCATCTTGCCGCCGGAGAGCTGCATGCGGCCGAGTTCGTCCACGCGCAGGGCCAGATCGTTGAGCGGCGCCATGGTGCGGCGCACGCGGCGGGCGCCGCCGAGCATGTTGAGCACGCTGATGACCTGCCAACCCACAACGACAAGGTAGAGAGGCCATAGCGTGACGAGGTCCTGCGCGAGGGGGAAAGTCTTGGTGGTACGCGCAAGCTCGACGGTATAGGTGAGCGTTGTCAGGTCCCAGCCGCGCGCGGGCGTCAGCGACATGCCGCGAACGGTGGCGCTGGGGATCCATCCTGCGGAAAACGCGCCGTTGGGCAGCGTCTGGTTGTATCCATAGACGAGGATCGCCACCGCAATAACCAACAGCAACAGATCGAGCCAGACGTAGCTCATCAGACGGCGCCACATATAGCTCCAGTTGATGGCGCGGGCGATGGAGGTGACGCGCTTGGCCTCGGCGTTACGCACGGCAGACATAGCCCACCCCGCGCACGGTTTGGATGATTCGGGCGCCGCCGGCGTCTTCGATCTTGGCACGCAGGTGCGCGATGTGCACGTCGACGTTGTTGGTGTCGCCCACGTATTCGTAGCCCAGCGCCTCGTGCGCGATGCGCTCGCGCGTGAGCACGGTGCCGGCGTGTGCCATAAGCAGGGCGAGGACGTCGAACTCGCGGGCCGTGAGCGCGATGGGCGAGCGGCCGACCGTGACTTCGCGGCGGTCGGGGTCGAGCACGACTGAGCCCACAGTGAGCGTGGCGGGGGAGAGCGAGGCGGAAACCTGGGTTGAGTCGCTGACCGGGGGTATCGCAGCGGCGCTCCCGCCCGCGTCGCTCGCCGCGCCCGTCCCGATGCCGCCAACGCCCGAAGCCGTCCGCACGGCCTCCGAGCGCTTCAGCGCAACGCGGATCCGTGCGAACAGCTCCTCAATGGCAAACGGCTTGGTTAGGTAATCGTCAGCGCCGGCGTCGAGCCCGGCCACCTTATCCATCACGGCATCGCGCGCGGTGACCATGATCACCGGCACATCCTTGTGCTTGCGCACGCGCCGCAGCACCTCCATGCCGTTGAGCTGCGGCAGCAGCACGTCGAGCAGAATCAGATCGTAGTCGCGCTCCAGCGCCAGGTCTACGGCGGTGCGGCCGTCGGCGGCGTGCTCCACCTGGTAGCCCTCGTGCTCCAGCTCGAGCGTCACAAAGCGGGCGATTTTCTCCTCGTCCTCTACGATCAGGATTCGTGCCATACGTGCCCCCGTCTGCGATTACTTGTCGTCGTTGAGATTTTGCTTGATGTCGTCCGCGGCGTCGGCGGCGTGATCCATAAGGTTGTTGATGCTGCCGGGCACGTCTCCGTCGCTGTCGATGCGGTAGCGCATGCCAAAGAACAGGCCAATCAACATCAGCCATATCGTGGCGCCCCAGGCAAACAGCGCGACGATGGGGATCAGGATGGGAATGTTGAGGATGATCGCATCGCGGCGCGTGGCGATAAACTTGGTGTCCAGGCTCAGGCGGAAGAGCTTTTTGAGGTACTCCCACACGCCGTCCATCTTCTTGGAGAAGTCGGTCTTTTCGCTCGACTTCTCGTAGGCGGCCTGCGCGGCGACCATCTCGGCTGAGGGCTCATCGACTGGCGCGGACTCGGTGGCGGCGTGCGCCGACGTGGTCTGCGTCTTGCCCTGCGACTCGAGCCAAATGATGGCGTCCAAAACGTTGCCGTCGGCGGCGTCGAGCGCGGCCTTGGCATCGGTGTAGCTCACGTTGCGCTTGGTGCGGATGGTTTCAACTTTTTCGAGGTCGTCCATGACCTGTCCTTTCGTTCGATGGGCGCGACGCCGGGCGATCTGCCCGGGCGCGAGCGTTGCGTTCGGCGGTCTGCGTTGCGCCGCCCCGCCCTTGGTCGAACTCTATAGTGCAGGTTATAGATTAAGCGATTCTTGAGCCAAGATTAATGTTGGATGAGTTTTTGGGTGG
>CAJMSO010000243.1 GCA_905216075.1 uncultured bacterium
CGCCGGTCTGGCTGATAACCACGGCCGTCTTAGACAGGTCGTACCGGCCGCTCTCGATGGCCTCCATAATCTGGCCGGTCACCAAAATGGACGGATAGCAAATGTCGTTGTTCACGTAGCGCAGGCCAGCCTCGACAGCGTCGTGATCGGTCGAGGGCAGCAGCTCCAAGTTGTAGCCGGCACCGCGGAACACCTCTTTGACCAGGTCAAAGTGAATTGGTGCCATCTGCGGGCACAGGATGGTATAGCCCTCGTCGCGCATCTGCTCGGTAAAGGGCACCTTGGGCCACGCGGTCGAAGCACTCTCGCGCTGCGCCTCGAACGTGTACTTGCGACTCGCGAACGCGGGGGCGTCCGTGGAGGGAGCCACCGGCGCGGCATCACCCTGCTCGTAGGCCTCGCCCGCGGCCGTAGCCTCGGCCAAGCGCTCGGCCTCCTGGTCCTTGAGCGCTGCCATGAGCGAGCGAATACGGATACGCGCGGCGCCCAAGTTGGACACCTCGTCAATCTTGAGCACGGTGTAGATCTTACCGCTGGCCTCCAGGATTTCCTGCACTTGGTCGGTGGTCAGAGCGTCCAGACCGCAGCCGAAAGAGTTGAGCTGGATCAGGTCCAAATCGTTGCGCATCGTCACAAAACGGGCGACGGCGTACAGGCGGCTGTGATACATCCACTGGTCAACGACGCGAATCGGACGCTCGGGCTTTACCAGATGCGCGAGCGAATCCTCGGTAAAGACCGCAAAGCCAAAGCTCGAGATAAGCTCGGGCAGGGCATGGTTGATCTCGGGGTCGTTATGGTAGGGACGGCCGGCGAGTACGATGCCGTGACCGCCGTGGTCCTCGACCCACTTAAGAGCTTCCTCGCCCATGGTCTGGATATCCTCGTGGAAACGCGCATCGGCCTCAAAGGCAGCGTTGACGGCGGCATCGACCTCGGAGCGCGTGATCTTGGGACCGCGCACGCGACCGCGACCGGCTTGCGCATCGGCCACGCGGTCGACGGCGAGCACCTGGTACAGGCGGCGCTTGAGCTCGGTCTTGTCGTGATAGGGCACAAACGGGTACAGGAACTCGATGTTCTGCTCGCGGATCTCGTCGATGTTGAGTGCCAACGCCGTGGGGTAGCTCATGACGATGGGGCAGTTGTAGCAGTTGCCGGCGGTCGGATCCTCCTTGCGCTCCCAGCGCACGCACGGCATCCAGATAAAGTCGACGTCACGGTCGATGAGGTTCATCACGTGGCCGTGGCTCATCTTGGCCGGATAGCACACGCTCTCGGACGGCATGGACTCGATGCCCGCCTGGTAGGTCTTCTTGCTCGACTGGTCGGACAGCTGCACGCTAAAGCCCAGGCGCGTAAAGAACGCGTGCCAGAAGGGGTAGTTCTCGTACATGTTGAGCGCGCGGGGGATGCCGACGGTGCCGCGCGGGGCCTCGTCGGGGCTCAGCACCTCGCGGTTAAAGAGCAGCTCGTTTTTCTTTTTGAAGAGGTTGGGGGCCTCGGTCTTCTGCTTCTTGTGGCCGGCGCCCTTCTCGCAGCGGTTGCCGGTGATAAAGCGCCTGCCGCCGCCAAAGTCGTTGACGGTAAGCTGACAGTTGTTGGAGCAACGGCCGCAGCGGACATGCTTTTGCGTCACGGTGAGGTGCGCGATGTCCTCGGCAGAAAGAATGGTCGAGGTGCCGTCGGCGCCGGCGCGATCGCGGGCGAGCAGGGCCGCACCGTAGGCGCCCATGCAGCCGGCGATGTCGGGACGCACGGCGTGAACGCCGGTAAGCTGCTCAAACGCACGCAGCGTGGCGTCGGACATAAAGGTGCCGCCCTGGACGATCACCTGGCTGCCGATCTCCTTGGGGTCGCGCAGCTTAATGACCTTGAACAGGGCGTTCTTGATGACGGAATAGGACAGGCCGGCCGCGATGTCGCCCACCGTGGCGCCTTCCTTTTGCGCCTGCTTGACGCGCGAGTTCATAAAGACCGTGCAGCGACTTCCCAGGTCGACCGGGGCTTTGGCATGGATGGCGGCGTTGGCGAACGCGCGCACGTCCATGTTCATAGAGACGGCGAAGCTCTCGATAAAGCTACCGCAACCCGACGAGCAGGCCTCGTTGAGCATGATGTGCTCGATGACGCCGTCCTTGACGCGCAGGCACTTCATATCCTGGCCGCCGATGTCCAGAATGAACTCGACGCCGGGCAGGAACGCCTTGGCGCCACGCAGGTGCGCAACGGTTTCGATCTCGCCGGAATCGGCCTTGAGGGCCTCGATGAGCAGCGCCTCGCCATAGCCCGTGGTGGTCACGTGGCCGATGGTGCAGCCGGCGGGGATGTGGTTGTAGAAATCGGCCATGATGACCTTGGCCGTGCCCAGGATGTCGCCGTTGTTGTTGCCGTACCAGGTGTGCAACAGCTGGCCGTCCTCGCCCACGAGCGCGGCCTTCATGGTGGTGGAGCCGGCGTCGATGCCAATGAACACGCGGCCGGTGTAGCCTTCGAGCTTGCCCTTGGGGACGACTTCCTGGTCGTGGCGGGTTTTGAACTCGGCAAAGTCCTCGTCGGTGGCAAAGAGTGGATCCAGGCGCTCGACCTCGGCACCCTGTGTGTCGCCCAGGGCATCGATGGCCTCGATGAGCTGCGGGAACGTGCTGAGCTTATTGGACTCGTGCGCCATGGCGGCGCCGCTCGCCACAAACAGGTGGGCGTTTTGGGGCACGATACGGTGCTCCTCGTCCAGGTTGAGCGTGAGGTAGAAGCGGTGGCGCAGCTCGGAGAGGTACTGCAGCGGGCCGCCCAGGAAGGCGACGTTACCGCGGATGGGACGGCCGCACGCCAGACCCGAGATGGTCTGGGTCACGACGGCCTGGAAGATGGAGGCGGCCACGTCCTCGGGGCGGGCGCCTTCGTTGAGCAGCGGCTGCACGTCGGTCTTGGCAAAAACGCCGCAACGACTGGCGATGGGATAGATGGTGGTGGCGTTGGCCGCGAGCTCGTTGAGGCCACTGGCATCGGTGTGCAGCAGAGTGGCCATCTGGTCGATGAACGCGCCCGTGCCGCCGGCGCAGGTGCCGTTCATGCGCTGCTCGATGCCATTATCGAAGTAGATGATCTTGGCGTCCTCGCCGCCCAGCTCGATGGCGACATCGGTGGCCGGGATGAGGGTCTCGACGGCACGCTTGCTGGCGATGACCTCCTGGACAAACTCCAAATCAAGCCACTGGGACAGCAGCAGGCCGCCCGAACCGGTGATGGCGCAGGTCATCTGGGCCGTCGGCAGCACGGTCGCAGCGCCCTCGAACAGGTCGCGGGCGCAGGCACGGACGTCGGTGTGGTGGCGCTGGTACTTGGCGTAGACGATCTGGTTGTCGTCGTTGAGTACGGCGAGCTTAACGGTGGTGGAGCCCACGTCGATGCCCAGGTGCAGGTTGCCGTGGGCGTTGTCGGGGTTGAAGATCGCGCCTTCGGGGGCGTGGGCGGCGGCTACGGCCTCAGCGGCGGTGGCGGGCTCGCTAGTGACGGACGCCTCCCCCGCCGCGTTCTTGGCA
>CAJMSO010000244.1 GCA_905216075.1 uncultured bacterium
CCATCATCGTTTCTGGCGGCAGCTCTATGCGCCGCGGCGGGTTCCTGCAGGACGTTGAGGCCGACCTCAAAGAGGCCGGCATGGAGGTCAAGCTGTTCGAGGGCGTCGAGTCCGATCCCTCCATCGAGACCGTCATGAAGGGCGCAGCCGCTATGCGCGACTTCGAGCCCGACTGGATCGTTGCTATCGGCGGCGGTTCGCCCATCGATGCCGCTAAGGCCATGTGGGTCTTCTACGAGTATCCCGAGGAGTCCTTCGATAACATCATCCAGCCGTTCAGCTTCCCTGAGCTGCGTCAGAAGGCTCATTTCTGCGCCATCTCCTCTACCTCCGGCACCGCTACCGAGGTCACCGCGTTCTCCGTCATTACCGACTACGCCAAGGGCATCAAGTACCCGCTGGCCGACTTCAACATCACCCCTGATGTCGCCATCGTCGACCCCGAGCTCACCTACACCATGCCCGCCAAGCTGTGCGCTCACACCGGCATGGATGCTCTGACCCACTGCATGGAGGCCTACGTTTCCACCTGCGCCTCTATGTTCACCGACGCCAACGCTCTGCACGGCATCCGCGAGATCGTCGAGTGGCTGCCCAAGTCCTATGCTGGCGACCATGAGGCCCGTCAGCACATGCACGAGGCTCAGTGCATCGCCGGTATCGCCTTCTCCTCGGGCCTGCTCGGCATCGTTCACTCCATGGCTCACAAGACCGGTGCTGCCTTCGAGAACGGCCACATCATCCACGGTGCTGCTAACGCCATGTACCTGGGCAAGGTCATCCAGTGGAACTCCAAGGATCCCCGTGCTGCCGAGCGTTACGCTTACGTGGCCAAGGAGATCCTGCACCTTCCCGGCGAGACCAACGAGGAGCTCATCGCCGCGCTCGTCCAGAAGATCCGCGACCTCAACGACCAGCTCAACATTCCGCAGTCCATCAAGGATTACGCGAATGGCGGCGTGAAGGTCGACGCCGAGAACCCGCAGATGGTTTCCGAGGAGGAGTTCCTCGCCAAGCTGCCCGAGATCGCCGCGAACGCCGAGCAGGACGCCTGCACGCCCGAGAACCCGCGTGAGACCAAGGCTGCCGACTTCGAGAAGATTCTCAAGGCCTGCTACTACGACACCGACATCGATTTCTAATCGACTCTTGTTATCGTAACGAGGGGCTCCGCACGTATCTGTACGGAGCCCCTTTCTTTTTTCTTTTAGAGAATGGGATAGTTATGGCTGCAATTTTCAGTAGCCCCAGCAAGTACATCCAGGGTCCGGACGAGCTCGCCAAGCTCGGCTCTTACGTTGAGCAGCTCGGCGCTAAGGCCCTCGTCATCGTGACGCCTTCGGGCAAGAAGCGCGTCGGTGCCAAGATCGAGGGCGGTTTTGCCGAGGCCAAGGCCGAGCTGCTGTTCGAGGACTTTAACGGCGAGTGCTCCAAGGGCGAGGTCGATCGTCTGGTTGCGCTCGCTCGCGACAACGGTTGCGACATCATCGTCGGTGTCGGTGGCGGCAAGATCCTCGACACCGCGAAGGTCGTTGCCTACTACCTGGAGTCCCCGGTCATCATTTGCCCCACCATCGCTTCGACCGATGCACCGTGCTCGGCACTTTCGGTGCTCTACACCGACGACGGCCAGTTCGATAAATACCTCTTCCTTAAGGCAAACCCCAATATTGTCCTGATGGATACGACGGTTATCGCGGCGAGCCCGGTGCGCCTGACGGTTTCCGGCATGGGCGATGCGCTCGCAACCTACTTTGAGGCCCAGGCGACGCACGATGCCGACGGCGGCACCTGCGCTGGCGGCAAGGGCGGCATGGCCGGCCTGGCGCTCGCCAAGCTCTGCTACGAGACGCTTATGGCCGATGGCGTCAAGGCCAAGGTCGCACTGGAGAAGGGTGCGCTCACGCCTGCCGTCGAGCACATCATCGAGGCCAATACGCTGCTTTCGGGCATTGGCTTTGAGAGCTCGGGCCTTGCTGCTGCTCATGCCATCCACAATGGTCTGACGATGCTGCCCGAGTGCCACGGCATGTATCACGGCGAGAAGGTCGCCTTTGGCACTATCGTCCAGCTGGTACTCGAGGATGCTCCGACTGAGAAACTCGAGGAAGTCTTGGGCTTCTGCATTGAGCTGGGCCTGCCGGTCACGATGAAGGAACTTGGCGTTGCCGAGCTTACGCGCGAGCAGGTCATGATTGTTGCCGAGGCCGCGTGCGCGCCCGAGGACACCATGTGCAACATGCCGTTTGAGGTGACGCCCGAGATGGTCGCAAACGCCATCCTGGGTGCCGACGCGCTGGGCCACTACTATCTCATGGATGAGTAAATCAAGCTAAGGAAGGGGCAAAGCCAGCAGATGGCTTTGCCCCTTTTTGCTATGGTGCAAAGTGGCCTGTCTCCAATGCACAAGTTGGTGCAGGGGGCAGGTTACTTTGTACCAATCGTTGTTTGATGAAGGGCGGATTCTCGTATGGCGCTTCCCATGGTTTATGGCGGTCCTGGCCGGTATGTTCAGGGGCCGGGCGAACTTTCGCGTCAGGGCAGGTATTTGTCATGGTTGGGCTGCGCTGCTTATGTCTTGTTTGACCAGGGCACCGAGGATCGGCTGTGCAAGCAGATTGTCGATGGATTTCTGGACGAAGATCTAAGCGAGCCGTTCTTTAAGATTTATGACGGTCCGTGTACGGAAGAGGCCGTTGTCGAAATGGCTAAGGAAGCCCAGGCCGAGTATTGCGACATGGTGGTGGGTATTGGCGGCGGCAAAATGCTCGATATCGCCAAAGCAGTAGCGTTTTATGCCGAGCTGCCGTTGTGCGTATGCCCCACGGCGGCTTCGATGGACGGTCCGTGCAGCGCGATTTCGGTGCTGTATCACGAGGATGGGTCGTTCGACCGCTACCTGATGCTCGAGAAGAATCCAGACCTGGTCGTGGTCGATACCAACGTGGTCGCGGCAGCCCCGCTGCGTATGACGGTCGCTGGCGTGGGCGACGCACTGGCAACGTACTTCGAGGCGCGTTCGTGCGCCGCGGCGCACGGTACCAACGAGCACGGTGGCGAGCCGGGGCACTTGGCTCTGGTCGCGGCTCGCGCCTGCTACGACACGCTCATGGAGTGCGGCGTCGCTGCCAAGCGCGATCTCAAAAAGGGCCGTACATCGCCAGCGGTTGAGCGCCTGATCGAGTGCAATATTCTGCTCTCGGGTGTTGGCTTTGAGAGTGGTGGCTTAGCGCTTGCCCATGCCATAGCCAACGGCCTGACGATTCTGCCCGAGTGCAAGGCCATGCATGGTGAGGCCGTGGCATTTGGCCTGGTGGTGCAGCTGCGCCTGGAGCGTGCGCCCGAGCTTGATCAGATGCTCGAGTTTTGCCAGCGCGTTGGTCTACCGACGACGCTCGCGGAGCTGGGACTTGGCGAGATTTCCGATACCGACCTGATGAGCGTTGCGGATGCGGTCTTTAGAAACGAGCGCAATATGGCCAACGAGCAGGCCAAGGTGACCAAACAAAAGCTCGTGCAGCTCATGT
>CAJMSO010000245.1 GCA_905216075.1 uncultured bacterium
GATCTTGCAGGCACGGTAAATCTGCTCTAGCAGCACCACACGCGCCAGGTTATGCGGCAAGGTAATGTGTCCAAAGCTGAGCATCTCGTCGGCGCGGGCGCGCACCTCATCACTCACGCCGTCCGAACCGCCGATTACAAAGGCAATGTCGCTGCTGCCTCGCAGCATAAGATCGTCGAGCCGCGCCGAGAGCTCCTCACTCGAACGCTCCTTGCCCTCGATAGCCAGCAGGATCACATGCGCTCGAGACGGCAATGCAGCAAGAATTGCCGCCCCCTCCTTGTCGCGCGCGGCATCCACGCCGCCCGCCTTAGCCGGGTCGATATCGGCCACCTCGCGGATATCCACCTTGGCATAGGCGCCTAGGCGCTTGGTGTACTCAGCGCACGCGTCCTTCCAAAAGCGCTCTTTGAGCTTGCCAACACAAACGACGGTGTATTTCACGCGTGCCTACTCCTTTGACTCGTTCTGAACCTTACCGGCAGCCAGCATCTGCTCGAACATAGAGGCCGACTGCGAAAAGTCGCTCGGCAGCACGACCGTCGAGGTTTTACCCGTGCGAGCGAACTCCGTCATCATCTCGGACCACTGCGTAAACATGAACAGTTGGTTGGCCTCGTCATTGCCGACACCCGTCTCTTGGATGATCTCGAGCGAATCTTTGATACCCAGCGCGATGGCCTTGCGCTGGTTGGCGATGCCCTCGCCCGCCTTTTCCATAGCCTCAGCCTCGGCGGTCGCCTCGGTGACGCGCTTGATGCGGTCGGCCTCAGCGAGCTCCTGTGCCGCAGCGCGCTTGCGCTGGGCAGCGTTGATGTCGTTCATGGAGTTCTCGACCTCGGTCGGCAGCGCGATTTTGGTGATGAGTGTCGACACGAGGGTGAAGCCGTAGGCAGCCATCTGCTCGGACACGGTGGCATTAACGTCCTTGGCGATGTCATCCTTCTTGGCAAAGACCTCATCGAGCGTATAGACGGGGATGGAAGAGCGCAGGGCGTCGGTGATGAAATCACGCATCTGGTCGACGGGCTCCTGCAGCATGTAGTAGCTCTTGTAGATGCCCGAATCTGCCGGGCCGGCGCCCATGTCATAGCTCACGTGGTACTGAGCAGAGACCTCAAGGCCGATGGTCACGTTGTCCTGGGTCTTAACGTCGATGCCAAAACCGTTTTTCATGGTGCGCAGACTCACCGTGGCGGCCTTGCGGTCGATCACGGGCACCTTCATGTGGAAGCCCGCGTTGACGATGCGGTTAAACTTGCCCAGACGCTCGATGATCACGGCATGCTGCTGTTCAACGACATAGCAGGCGTTGGGGAGCAGCAGCAACAAAATGATGATGGGAAGTAGAAAGCTCGTAAGAGCAGCGATAATACCGGACAACAGCATGGTCTCTCCTCTGATAGGCTCACGTTGGCACTAGGATACCCGCACGAAGCAGCCACGTGACACCAACAGGAGGCCCATAACAAAAAAGCCCCCATTGCTGGGGGCTCTTTCAATCAATGGTGCGGGCGAAAGGACTTGAACCTTCATGGGGTTGCCCCCATACGGACCTGAACCGTACGCGTCTGCCAATTCCGCCACGCCCGCGTGCAGGAATTAGAATAACGGAGCGCTACCGCGAACGCAAGAACTATTTTTGAAAAAGTTTGCAGGCATTTTCCCAAGCGGCCTGCGCAATCGCCTCAGCATCCTCGCCGGTACGATCGACACGGTCGTTGACCAGCGTGTTTGCCGTGATAGAAATCATTGCTGGCTCGCACTCAAGACCACGAATGGGCTCCGGCGCCATATACGGGCAATCCGTCTCGAACAAAATGCGATCGAGCGGGGTTGCCGCAAATGCCTCGCGCACGTCGTCGTTGCGCTTAAAGGTGGCCGCGCCGCCATAGGCGATATAGCAGCCCAAACCCACAAAGCGCTCCATTGTGGCGCGATCTTCGCCAAAGCAGTGCAGCACGCAACCGGCCTGAGGCGCACCCACCTCGCGCAGCACGTTGTACGCATCCACGTGCGAGGTGCGCTCCCCATCCGAGTCCTCGTGACGCAGGTGCAGCTCCACCGGCACATTGCGGCGCACGGCAAGCTCGAGCTGGCGCGCCATGCAATCAATCTGCACGTTATGGGGTGCCGGCGCGATATCGTCGTCATAGTCCATGTGATAGTCCAGGCCGATTTCGCCAATACCGGCGCATAAGGGGTCATCAAGTGCGGCAACGACCTGTGCATGAACGTCGTCGGTATAGTCCGGCGCGCCATACGGATGCACGCCGGCAAGATACTTGATCTGCGGGATATCCTGCATCGGAAGAATCTCGCGCACCAGCCAGTCGCTATAGTCCGCCACGCTGCGCTTGTCGGCAATGGGGTCGAGGAACTTGCCGAAATCCGTGACCTGATTATAATGGCGCGCGATATAGCCGTCGACAAAATCGCTGATGCTCGCGACCACGAATACGCCGAGCGCCGCCCAGCGCAGCGCGTCATTCCCGCCGCTGCAAAGCAGTAGCACCATAAACACCGGGATCAGAACCACCCGGACCAATGTAATTTTACTCGCCGTCGTCATCAATATCATCCTCCGCAATTGCTATTAGTTCTCCATCATACGTGTCGACGATGCGCACGCGCACAAAGTCACCCGTTTTGACGTGCTGCTCCGACGTGAACCAGATCTTCCCGTCCACATCGGGCGAATCAGCGTATGTACGCCCAAAATAGCTCCCCTCGTCCGGGTCATAGCCCTCACAGAGAGCCTCCATCGTCTCGCCGAGACAGCGCTCGTTGTATTCGTCCATGATCCGGGATTGCAGCTCCGCGACGCGCTCCGCGCGCTCGCGCGCAATCTCCGTATCCGGGTATTCCATCTCCGCTGCGCGCGTCCCCTCCTCGGGCGAGAAGACGAACGCGCCCACGCGTTCGAGCTTATATTCCTTCAAGAATTCGCACAGCTCTTCAAATTCCGCCTCGCCCTCACCGGGCAGGCCCGTGATGAGGCTCGTGCGGAACACTGCGCCGGGCACGCGCTCACGCAGGTGCGTGACGAGCTTGCGGATGTAGGCGCCGTCGGTGTGGCGGTTCATCTTTTTCAGGATTTCATCGTTGATGTGCTGGAACGGGATGTCGAAGTATTTGACGAGCTTCGGCTCCGTCGCGAACACGTCGATCAACTCTTCGCTGATGGCCTCCGGGTAGAGGTAATGGACACGAATCCAGTGGAAGCCATCGATCTTACAAAGTTCACGCAGCAGCTCCGGCAGCTTCCGCGCACCGTAGAGGTCTTCGCCATAGCGGCTGGTGTCCTGCGCGACGACGATCAGTTCCTTCACGCCGTCCTCGGCGAGCGTCTTGGCCTCGGCGATCAGCTCCTCCATCTTCCGGCTGCGGTAATGGCCGCGCAGCTTCGGAATGATGCAGAACGCGCAATAGTTGTCACAGCCCTCGCCGATCTTGAGATAGGCATACTGCTCCGGCGTCGTCAGGATGCGGCCCGGCTCGTTCAGC
>CAJMSO010000246.1 GCA_905216075.1 uncultured bacterium
GCGTCATCTTCCTCGAGGGTATCGTCATCTTGCTGCTCGTGCTTTGTGGCCTGCGCGAGGCCATCATGGACGCCATCCCGGTTGTCCTGCGTCACGCCATCTCGGTGGGTCTGGGCCTGTTCATCGCCATGATTGGCCTGTGCGATGCCGGCATTATCACCGCTGGCGCCGGTACACTCGTCGGTCTGGGCGACATCACCTCCCCCACCTTCATCGTCGGCATCATCTCCATCCTGGTGACAGTCGCCCTCGCCTGCCGCAACGTCCCCGGCTCGCTGCTCATCGGCATCGTCGTCGCCGTCATCGCCGGTATCCCCCTAGGTGTGACCCATGCTCCGACCGGTATCATCGCCCCGCTCGACTTCTCGAGCATCGGTGGCCCCATCGCCGACGCCGGCGGCGTGCCCGCCATCGTCAAGGTCCTTACCGACCCCGCGCTCCTCGTCATCTCGTTCTCGCTGCTCATGAGTGACTTCTTCGACACCATGGGCACCGCGATGGCCGTGGCCAAGCAGGGCGAGTTCCTCACCGACGACGGCAACGTCGAGAATATCAAGGAGATCCTGATCGTCGACTCCGCCGCCGCTGCTGTGGGCGGTTTCATGGGTGTCTCCTCCATCACCACCTTCGTCGAGTCCACTTCCGGCGCCGCCGACGGTGGCCGCACGGGCCTCACCTCCGTCACCACCGGCGTGCTGTTCATTCTCGCCGCGTTCTTCTCCCCCATCGTCACCATCGTTTCCGGCGCCGCCACCTGCGGTGCTCTGGTCTACGTCGGCTACCTCATGATGAGCGAGGCCTCCGAGATCGACTGGTCCGACGTGTCGCAGGGTTTCCCGGCGTTCATGATTGTCGCCGGCGTGCCCTTCACCTACTCCATCTCTGCCGGCATTGGCCTAGGCTTTATCGCCTACGTGATCGTCGCGCTCTTTAAGGGCGAGGCCTCCAAGATCAAGCCGCTCATGTGGATCGCAGCCCTTGCCTTCCTCGTCTACTTCTTTGTAGCGTAACGGCAAAGCTGCCAAAGCAGAACACCAAAGCGCGGAGTCGCATCGAGCGGCTCCGCGCTTTTTTTAAAGCCAGGCAACGCACGGATGCGCAATGTATTGCTTCCCAAGTTTTGGACATTTTGCCCTCCAAACGGCACTACCGCCGGCTACATCCTGCAGATATGCTGGGCGTAATCGCATAGGCCCTATGAGGATGGGAGTAACCATGGCCGCCTTGTTCACGACCCCCAAGCGCAATGACAAAACCTCTGGAGCCCATTTTATCGAGCCCGACGTGCGCCGTCGCACGCTGCTCGCACACGGCAGCTGGCGCCGCGTGACGCGCCGCATCGTCTGCGGCCTGGCCTGCGCGCTCACGGTAAGTTCGCTGCTCATGCCGAGCGTCTCGCTCGCGGCCGAGTGGGTGGACGTCGGCGGCACCCAGTACAACGCCGGCACCGCGGCGGGCGACGAGGCCGGTACCTGGTCATGGGATGGCGCCGATGACATGAAGCTCAACGGCTATGACGGCGGCGCGATCCAGGCTGCGGGCAAGCTCAACATTGCCTACGAGGGCACGAACACCGTGAAAACCGAGCCCGATTACACCGGAGCCGCCATCAAGGCGCAGGATGGCACTAGCCAGAAAGCAGAGTTGAACATAACGAGCTCGAATAGCACGGATGAGCTCAATGTGACAGCCGAGACCGATGCAATTAAATCCACAGGCGACCTCTCCATTTCTGGCCCAGGCACTGTGAACACCACAAGCACTAATGCCGACGGGATTGAGGCAAAGGGCGATCTCTCTATCACGGGCTCGGGCACCGTGAATGCAACGGGCGGTACAGAAGGCATCCAATCCAAGGGCAAGGCCACCATCGATTCCTCTGGCACAGTGATCGCTAAAGGAAACGAAAGTTACGGCATCGCCGCGGGCAGTGACCTGACCATCAAAGGCGGTGGCAAGGTAGAAGCAAGCTCGATAGAAGAAGCGGGGATTTGGGCTAAAGACAGCATCAACATCTCGGGCGGCAGTCAGGTCGAGGCGAGCTCCCAGGAAGACCTTGCCGTCGACGCTGAGGGCAGTCTCACGGTCACCAACGCATCCCTTAACGCAAGCGGTGTTGAGTATGGCGTCTATGGCCGCAAGGGCATCACGCTCGACCACGCGACCGCGACGGTCCGTGCAAGCACGGGCGGCGGTTGGCAAACTATCGCTCTCATCACTGACGAGGACGACATCGTCATCAAGAATGGTTCCATCGTGGACGCGCTCGCGGAAGGCGGGTTCTCGGCTGCTATCGCCAGCAGAAACTACAACCCTGGCGAGTCAGGCGGCCACATCTACATCAGCGACTCCGCTGTCAAGGCTATAGCCCGCTATATCGAGACCGGTGGCGGCGGCCCCGATCACTACAGCGGAGACCAGAACGACGAAATCATCCCTGAGTCCGAGGGCCTGAACATCGGCATCTTCGCGCAGACCAGCGAGGGCATCACGCCCGCGACCATCTCGATTATCCGCAGCAAGGTCACGGCCGAGGGAGACACGGCAGCAATCTTCGCCCTTGCCATGAGCGAGGACGGCAAGGCGATCGGCACCATCGAGATCGAGGGCGCTCCCATTCAGAGGCCCGCAGGCGGCAAGGTCATTGACTATCGCTACGAGCAAGAGTACAGCCGCAGCATTATCTATGAGGCAGGGCAAACCATCGGCACGGGCGACGCCACGGTCGACTCCCCCTATGACGCCGCTGTCGCCAAGAGCACGGTCATCATGCCTCCCGAGGAGATCAAACCCGAGGAGAAGCCAGGCGAGACCAAGCCCGAGGGTTCCAAGTCCGAGGGCACGAAGACGACCAAGACCGTTGCAGTTGCAGCCACGGGAGCCAAGATCGCCGGCAAACTCGCAGCAACCGGCGACGCCTCGAGCGCAGCCATCGTGGCAGCCGCCCTTGCGGGAACAGCCGCCATCGCCGCGGGCGCCGTGGTGAGCCGCAAGCGCTCGTAAACACTTTTTCGCACGGGACGGGTGGATCGCGGCCCTTGCCTTCCTCGTCTACTTCTTCGTAGCGTAAGGGCAAGGCTGCAAAAGCTGAACAATAAAGCGCGGAGTCGCCATGCGGCCCCGCGCTTTTCTTTTAGCGCCGGTCCCTGCGCCGGCGTGCGGCCTATTTCTCCCCAATTTTGGCCATTTTGCCCTCCAAACGGCACTACCGCCGGCAACATCCAGCAGATACGCTGAATCTAGTCGTATAGGCCCTATGAGAACGGGAGCAACCATGGCAGCCTTGTTCACGACCCCCAAACGCAATGACACTACCGCCGGAACCCATGTTGCCGAACCCGACGTTCGCCATCGCATAGGACTCGCGCACGGCAGCTGGCGCCGCGTGACGCGCCGCATCGTCGCGGGCGCCGTGTGCGCGCTCACGGTGAGCTCGCTGCTCATGCCGAGCGTCTCGCTC
>CAJMSO010000247.1 GCA_905216075.1 uncultured bacterium
ACATTCAGACCTCCATCTGACATCGTCTTGCGCTGATAGATAAACCATAAGAAATAAAACTGAGATGATTATAACGAAATGGCGACCGAATACCCCAAAAAATCGACCGTATGCCGAATTAGAAGTTCATTTTTTGCGGAAAAACGGTATATGCAAAAACTTTACCAACTGTTCTAACCGCTGCTATCTGGGCGATATTTCAGTTTGATGATGCGCCGAAGAAAAAACGTTTTATCAATGTTGAGCATCACACGGTCTGCACCGTTGCGCCTGTGCCGTGTTTCCAGATGGAATGTTTTGGCTAGACGCGTCGCTTTGGGGTACCATAGCCCCACTATCAACTGCCGCTCAGCACGGCAGCCTTGATGAGCCCTTGCCCTTCTCCTGGGAATTATGATCGGGCATCAATCTGCTGAGTGGCCCGAATCCCAGGAGGGGACTCTATATGCAAAAGGAATACCTGTCCGCCGCGGCGGAGGTGCTCAGCGACCAAGGCGTCGATGAGAACCTCGGCCTGAGCACCGGTGAGGCGTCGTCGCGCCTCGCCAAGACAGGCCCTAACAAGCTCGAGGAAGCCGAGAAGACGCCGCTGTGGAAGCGTTTCTTTGAGCAGATGGCCGACCCCATGGTCATCATGCTGATCGTTGCCGCCGTCATCAGCGCGCTCACGGGCATGGTCAAGGGCGAGCCCGACTTTGCCGATGTCGTCATCATCATGTTCGTCGTTATCGTCAACTCGGTACTGGGCGTGGTCCAGGAAGCCAAGAGCGAGGAGGCCCTCGAGGCCCTGCAGGAGATGAGCGCGGCGCAGTCCAAGGTGCTGCGCGACGGCAAGCTCGTGCATCTGCCGAGCGCCGAGCTCGTGCCCGGTGACGTGATCATGCTCGAGGCGGGCGACTCCGTTCCGGCCGACTGCCGTGTCCTCGAGAGCGCCACGATGAAGATCGAAGAGGCCGCACTCACCGGCGAGTCCGTGCCCGTCGAGAAGCATGCCAACGTCATTGAGCTCGCCGCCGGCATCGACGACGTGCCGCTCGGCGACCGCAAGAACATGTGCTATATGGGTTCCACCGTTGTGTACGGCCGTGGTCGCGCCGTCGTGGTCGGCACCGGCATGAACACCGAGATGGGCAAGATCGCTGGCGCCCTGGCCGAGGCCAAGGAAGAGCTCACACCGTTGCAGGTGAAGCTCGCCGAGCTCAGCCGCATCCTCACCATCATGGTGATTATCATCTGCGTCGTGATCTTTGGCGTTGACATCCTCCGTCACGGCGTGGGCAACGTCCTCACCGACCCGACTGCCCTGCTCGACACCTTTATGGTCGCCGTCTCGCTCGCCGTCGCCGCCATCCCCGAGGGCCTGGTCGCCGTCGTGACCATCGTGCTTTCGCTCGGCGTGACCAAGATGGCCAAGCGCCAGGCGATCATCCGCAAGCTTTCTGCCGTCGAGACCCTTGGCTGCACGCAGACCATCTGCTCCGACAAGACCGGTACCCTTACCCAGAACAAGATGACCGTCGTCAAGCACGAGCTCGCTGCGCCCAAGGAGAAGTTCCTGGCCGGTATGGCACTGTGCTCCGATGCCCAGTGGGACGAGGAACTGGGCGAGGCCGTGGGCGAGCCGACCGAGTGTGCACTCGTCAATGATGCCGGCAAGGCTGGTCTTACTGGCCTGACTGCCGAGCACCCGCGCGTGGGCGAGGCCCCGTTCGACTCGGGCCGTAAGATGATGTCTGTGGTCGTCGAGACCCTGGACGGCGAGTACGAGCAGTACACCAAGGGCGCGCCCGACGTGGTGATTGGTCTGTGCACCCATATCTACGAGGGCGATAAGGTCGTTCCGCTGACTGGGGAGCGCCGCGCCGAGCTCGTGGCAGCCAACAAGGCCATGGCCGACGAGGCCCTGCGCGTGCTGGCGCTGGCGAGCCGCACCTACACCGAGGTTCCCGCCGACTGCAGCCCCGCTGCGCTCGAGCATGACCTGGTCTTCTGCGGCCTGTCCGGCATGATTGACCCGGTCCGCCCCGAGGTCGCCGACGCCATCCGCGAGGCGCACGACGCCGGTATCCGCACCGTCATGATTACGGGCGACCACATCGACACCGCCGTGGCCATCGCCAAGCAGCTGGGAATCGTCACCGATCGCAGCCATGCCATCACCGGTGCCGACCTCGATCGCATGAGCGACGAGGAGCTCGACGCGCACATCGAGGACTACGGCGTGTACGCCCGCGTCCAGCCCGAGCACAAGACCCGCATCGTCGAGGCCTGGAAGTCGCGCGACCAGATCGTGGCCATGACGGGCGACGGCGTCAACGACGCCCCGTCCATCAAGCGCGCCGACATCGGCGTGGGTATGGGCATCACCGGTACCGACGTTACCAAGAACGTCGCCGACATGGTGCTCGCCGACGACAACTTCGCCACCATCATCGGTGCTTGCGAAGAGGGCCGTCGCATCTACGACAATATCCGCAAGGTCATCCAGTTCCTGCTTTCGGCTAACCTTGCCGAGGTGTTCTCGGTGTTTATCGCCACGCTCATCGGCTTTACCATCTTCCAGCCGGTGCAGCTGCTGTGGGTGAACCTGGTCACCGACTGCTTCCCCGCGCTCGCGCTGGGCATGGAGGATGCCGAGGGCGACATCATGAAGCGCAAGCCGCGCAACGCCAAGGACGGCGTCTTTGCCGGTAATATGGGCCTGGACTGTGTGGTCCAGGGCTTGATCATCACCGTGCTGGTGCTGGCGAGCTTCTTTGTGGGCGTGTACTTTGACATGGGCTACATCCACATCGCCGATATGATCGCCGGCAATGCCGACGAGGAAGGCGTGATGATGGCGTTCATCACGCTCAACATGGTCGAGATTTTCCACTGCTTCAATATGCGCAGCCGTCGTGCGTCGCTGTTTAGCATGAAGAAGCAGAACAAGTGGCTGTGGGCATCTGCCGCGCTGGCGCTGGTACTGACGGTTATCGTGACCGTGCAGCCGACGCTTGCCGAGATGTTCTTTGGCCCCGTGACGCTTGAGCTCAAGGGCGTTATCGCCGCCCTGGGCCTTGCCTTCCTGATCATTCCGTTGATGGAGATCTACAAGGCGATCATGCGCGCAGTGGAGAAGGAGTAACGTACCTGTCCGGGCCCGACCGCCTGCGGGGTTTCCACGGGCACGTCCTCGCCGCGTTGCGGCTGCGGGATGTGCCCTTAGGAAACCCCTCCCGGCGGGCGGGCCCTGCGGTGTCCTTGCTGGCTTTTCTCCCGTGCGGATGAAAAGGGCTGAGGGAAAGTATGTGAGCTGGTCGGGCTTTGCCCGGCCAGCTCTTTTTGATTTAAAATACCTGCTCAGTTGTGATTTGTGGTGCTGGGAGGCGCTTGTGGGCAAGGCGAAGGCTAAGGCGAAGAAAAAGACGACGGGGGCGCGGGCTAAGCGCGATCGTCGTCGGAAGCTTG
>CAJMSO010000248.1 GCA_905216075.1 uncultured bacterium
TTCGACGCGATGAGCGCTGCGGTGCGATGGTTCGAATGCTGCATCCAGTCCCTCTGCAATCAATCGTAGGTTATAGTTCGAAAGGTATTCTACTACTGCTTTCGACCTCAACTTGAACCTTAAAGGTTCTAAAGGGTCAAGTTGAACTTGAGGTTTTGGCCTTGACCTGCAGTTATAGTGAATTGTTAAGAAACCATAGAGTTCAACTTTAACGTTACGGAACCCTGCGGGCTCGATCATAAGCGCCTGCTTGCCATAGATATGGTGGAACTTTGGGAAGCGGCGGTTTGGCACGCTAGAATAAGCCAGTTGCATAAAGACCGCCCATCGTACGGGCAGTTGATGATAGGAAGTTTCCATGGCATTGCAGTTTACTGAGCGCGAGTTTATACCCGTGCTGCTCGGCGGCGATATCAACGCCTATTCGGTGGCGCGCGCCTTCTACGAGGAGTATCAGGTCAAGAGCCTGGTCTTTGGCAAGTATCAGACGGGTCCTGCATACCGCAGCCAGATTATCGACTATACGCCCAATGTGGATATCGACACCATGCCGGTCATGATCGAGACCGTCAACGGCATTGCACAGGCCAATCCCGATAAGAAGATTATCCTCATGGGCTGCGGCGATAACTACGTCGCGCTTGCCGCACAGGCTCAGGATGCCGGCCAGCTTGCCTCCAACGTCATCGCGCCCTATGCGCCCTACAGCATGCTCGAGCAGTGCCAGAAGAAGGAGATCTTCTACGAGCTGTGCGAGAAGCACGGTGTGCCCTATCCGCACACGTTTACCTTTACCATGGCGATGCTCAACGCCCAGGGCGAGGCTTCCGCCGAGGTGCTCGACCAGATCGACTTCCCTTTCCCGATGATTCTGAAGCCCTCTGACGGCATCATGTGGTGGGAGCACGAGTTCGAGGGCCAGAAGAAGGCCTACGAGATTGCCGATTGCGCCGAGCTGGAGCAGGTCATTCGCGATGTGTACGCCAGTGGCTACACCGATGATCTCATCTTGCAGGACCGCGTGCCCGGCAACGACGAGTACATGCGCGTGCTTACCAGCTATTCCGACCGCAACGGCAAGGTTCGCATGATGTGCCTGGGCCACGTGCTGCTCGAGGAGCACCAGCCTCACGGCGTCGGCAACCATGCATGCATCATTACCGAGCCTAACGACGAGCTCATGGGCGGCGTGCGCAAGTTGCTCGAGGACCTTAAGTTTACGGGCTTCTCCAACTTCGACGTCAAGTACGACCAGCGCGATGGTTCGTTTAAGTTCTTCGACTTCAACACGCGTCAGGGCCGCAGTAACTACTACGTCACCAACAGCGGCTTTAACGTTGCCGAGTACGTGGTGGATGAGTACGTGTACAACCGCCCGTTTGAGCCTGAGTTTGTGACGGCGCAAGACGAGGCGCTGTGGATGGTCGTCCCCATGGGCGTCGTTGACAAGTATGTCAAGGACCCCGAGCTGCGTGCGAAGGCGCATCGTCTGGCCAAGGAGGGCAAGGCTGCCGATCCCTCGTTTATGAAGGGTGATTTTGTCTTTAACCGCTGGTTGCGCATGTGGCACACCAAGCTGCGTCACTTTAAGCTGTTCAAGACGTATTACAAGTAGATGAGCGCGGCGCCCGCCCGGTTTGCATCGGACGGGCGCGGGCATGATACGAGCAATTGCATGGGCGTCACCAAGGAGGCGGCGATGGAAAAGCTGGGAGTTATCGGCGGCATGGGCGCCGAGGCCACGTCGTATTACTACGACCAGGTCGTGCGTCATACGGCTGCTACCTGTGATCAGGAGCATATCGACATGGTGGTACTTTCCAAGTCGACCATGCCCGACCGTACGCTGGCCATCAAGACCGGCGAGCATGCCGAGCTGCTGGCGACCATGAAGGAATGTGCACGGGCGCTCGAGGGGCTGGGCTGTTCTCATATCGCCATTCCCTGCAACACATCGCACTACTTCTACGACCAGATTCAGTCGTTTACCAAGGTGCCGATTATCCACATGCCGCGCGAGTCGGTGCGCTATGCCCTGGCAGGCGCGGTGATGGGGGAGTGCGAGTTCGATCCCAACCTGAGCATGCCGTCCGAGCCGGTGCGCAAGATCGGCATCATGGGCACCGACGGCACCGTGGGTGCAGGCGTCTATGGGCGCGAGTGCGAGGCCGCGGGCGTCGAGGTCGTCTATCCCAGCGAGAAGCGCCAGGTCGACGTGATGTCGCTGATTTATGATGACGTGAAGGCCGGACGCGAGCCCGATATGGACAAGTTTGACCGCGTGATGTGGGAGTTCGCCCGCAGTGGCTGCGACCGCGTCATTCTGGCCTGCACCGAGCTCTCGGTGCTGAAAAAGTACCGAGAGATGCCCGAGATTACCCTTGACGCCATGGACGTCCTGGTGCGCGAATCCATCATCCGCAGCGGCGCCCCCTACCGCCTGTAGCCCTCGGCCTGCCAAAAAGGGACAGGTTTATTTTGGTAGGTTTTATCTGGGAAAACAGTAAGGCCCCGGCTCGCTTGATGTGAGCTGGGGCCTTTTGAATTTATCGGTTGCCGATGGCGATGGGCTAGAGCAGGAAGCCGAGGACAATGAGGGCAATGCTAACAATAAGTATGGCAATGTCCTGCCCCTTGATGGGGTAGCGCTTGTACGAGCTCGCGCGCGTGCGCAGGTAGAAGCCGCGCTGCTCGGCCGCCAAGGCCGTGGCATCGGTTTTACCCACGCTCGAAATCAGTAGCGGCACGCACAACGGCAGCATGAGCTGAAGCTTCTTGATGGGGTTCTTGGTGTCATACTCGATGCCGCGTGCGGTCTGCGCCTCCATGATGGCGTTCATCTCCTGGCCAAACACTGGCACAAAGCGCAGCGCCGTGGTAAAGGTGAAGGCATAACGATACGGAACGTGCAGCACCTCGACGCAGGCGTTGGCAAGGTCGTTGAGCTTGGTCACCATGAGCATCAGGATGAGCGGAAGCGCCACGCCCAGCAGGCGCAGGCAAGCCTTGGAGCCGGTGATGAGACCCGTGTCGGTAACGAAGCCCCACACGATGTTGCCATCGCGCATAAAAGCCAGCTGCAGCACCAGCATGATGAGCGCGAGTGGAATCAGCAGCTTGAGCAGCGCGAGCAGGCGGTCGACGACGCCGGCGTAGGCTCCCAGCGCGAGCGTGAGCGCCAGAAAGCCCAGCAGTGCCACATAGGTGTCGGACAAGAAGATACCGATGATGATGGCGGCGGCGAGGCCCAGTTTGATGACGGGGTTCAGACGGTGTAGCAACGTGTCACCCGGCATGTAGTCGATGACGTTAACCACGGCGGACCATCTCCTCGGTAATGCGAACGATATCGGTGACCTCACTCACCTGTGTAAAGGCGGGCGAGACGATGGATGCCAGACGGCGCGAGAGTTCGATGAC
>CAJMSO010000249.1 GCA_905216075.1 uncultured bacterium
CGTCGTCGTTTTGGATGTCCAGTAAATCTCGAAGGTCCTCCATGCACCAGCGCCCGAGATTTGGCCATGCGCGTTGCGCGAGCTGATAAGTGTCGATTGCGATGTTGTAGTTAAAGTCCAGACCAAAGCCGTCCCAGGCAAAACGGCTTTGTTTCCTCGATTATCAACTTCATCCGGACACTTCCCGCATTCATCCGTGTGTGTACGGATGAATGCGGGGTTCGATACCCCGGCGGCCTGATCGGCAGACCGCCGGGAATTCTCACTCCTCGATAAAAGCCGGCACCCGGTTAGTTCTGCGCATCTTGAAATCGCCAGTTTCGTGGGAGACGTAGAGAATGCCGTCCATCCCGTCTCGCGATGCATATGACAGGTGAACAGAACCGCAATCCGCTCCATCATTGTCGAGAAGATCGAACGAATTCGGATCGCTCGTTGCGGCCAAACGACCACTCAGACAAGAGCCATCGTTATTACAGATTTGCCATTCCATGTCTTCGCCTGCAAGAATCGCCATAGATGGCCTGGTCGCGCCATCGTTGACATACATCCCGTCTATGCCAAACCCATTTTCAGCGCCATCGATGAACGACTGCTCGGCCCTATACTTCGCGAATGATGCGCATAGTGCCATTGCAAGACCGATTACAAGGCCAACAATCGCTATCTTTGCATAGCTCTTGCCTATCATGTCATTCACCTCCCTCGTATGTATCGAGGTATTCCTGCTTGAGCGTCTGCGAGGACGACTTGATCTTTTCCACGAGCGTGCCGGCCTCGATGAAGTAGAACGAGTTGGTGAGGTCTGCCAGGTCGTCGAGCAGATGGCTTGAAATGAGCACGCTGCGTCCCCGCGCCACCTCGCTGCGCATCGCGTCGCAGGAGGTTTTCCGTTTTCCCGGATCGAGGCCGTTCAGCGGTTCATCGAGGATGAGGTACGGGCAATCGGTCGCTATCGCCATGGCAAGCTTTACCTGCTGCTTCATTCCTGTCGAGAGTTTACGGGTCGGCTTGTCGAGATATGGGGAGATTCCGAGGGAGTCGCAGAGCGAGTCGATGTCGGCGGCCGATTTCCACGCCTCCCTAACGAAAGAGAGGTGCTCGCGGGCCGATAGCGTGGGGTAGAGATCCGCGCCGCCCCAAGAGCTCAGGTAGACGAGTTCTGCGAATTCGGCTGATCGGCGTTGGCAGATTCCGTCTGCCGCCAGGCTTCCCGAGCGGATGCGGGTGGGAAATTGGCCCGACAGCGCTTCAAGAAGGGTGGTTTTCCCCGAGCCGTTGGGAGCGACGAGCCCCGCCGCCGTTCCCGGGCCCAAGGAAAGCGACCCGATTGAAAGTACCGTCGTGCTCCCGTATCCCACGCTCGCGTCCAGGAGCTCAAGCCCATGGTGCTTTTTCGCGGGTCCAGGCTGTTTGGGGGAACGTGTCGCAACGGCGCCGACCGCAAAAAAGACCGCGACGTATGCCAGGGCCACGGCAAGCATCGATGCGCCGCCTGAACCGGAGCCAATGAATTCTGTCGGGAAGCATCCTACGTAACCCGTTGCCTCGATAGGCGAGAACACGGCCAGCGGTAGGAGCCCGAGCGCGGCATTATGCCCCAGTGCCGAATCGGACAATAACGGGAATGCCGGGGCCGCGACAAGCAACGCGGAGGCAAGGGGGCCCGCGAAGACGCGCCTCGTTGCGGTCGATAGGACGACGGAACAAACGGATATCAAGGTTCCACCCGCGAGCAGCGCGAGAAGTATGGTCGTGAAGACGTTTCCCGCGGTCGTGGTAGTGAGCGCGCCGTCATGGAAGAAGGCGATCGGGTACCCGATCTGCCCGAAGCCGTTTAGGGCCAAGGCGTAAATACTCCCGGGCGCAAGGCCGGCGAGGAGCATCGCGGTCCCCGCGCCAATTATCGAAAACACGGTCTGGATAAGGCGCCGGAATTTGGGCACGGGCGCCTTCGCCGCCAGGGTCGCAGGCCTTGTGGCCCCGAGCACGAGTATCGACGAGAGAAGGAAGGGGATGAAGGGAAGGAAGGACGGCGCCTGGGCAATGGCGTAGGGCAGGAAGGAGAGGAACGGCAGGTCGTTTGCGGAGGCCGGGATATCCGCGATGCCGGAGCTGCTCAGAGCGCGGCAATATGCGAGCTCTGCGTCATTGGTCTCTCGGTCTCCCACGATGGACCCGGATTGGAAGCCTTCGCCCATGAGCGCGTAGTAGCTCTCGGCAGAATCGAGAAAGGCGGCGTCGGTTTGAGCGGCGAGGGCGGCGTTCGCGTATCTTGCAAGCTCAGCGTCATCTTGCTGCTCTGGCGATAGGTCTGTGCCGCTGGCCTGGGGCGCGCGCGTATTGAATGCGTCGACAAAGCCCTGCATGCCCTGTTTCATAAAGAAGGGGCCGTAGATGGGTGAATTGAACGCAATGGGGACGGAAAAGGCTGCAGCGAGAACGAGCGTGGAAATCCATACGGCCCTGTCTCTTAGGATTAGTTTGAGAAGAAGTCGACAGTACATTCAGAAGCACCTACGTTCCTCAAAGAATCGTTAGATTAAAAGTAACAGACCGGATGAAGATGCGCGCGGCGGGGGCGAGGCGAATGGCTGAACGGTATCGATATGCGGGTTTAACGGCATATCGACCACATAGATTATTAACTCGCATTTCTAACAGTTAAGGAGACGGGTGCTTTACAGCGCACTCCTTCGATGATGCCTTCCGCTAGTTGCTATGCCGGTTTCAGCCAACAAAGAATGTGCCCGGGCGCTCAGGTTCACCGTTAGCGTTGGCAACATATGAGATGGGCCAGACCCTTGCCGCGCGCCGATTGCGCGAGAGGTGTCGGGCTCCATGTTTATTCCGCCTGCTTGTTATCAACCAGCTTCGTTCAACGTCAGACATTCAAGATGTCAGACGTTGAACCTGCGTCAAAGACGCAGCTGGGGCTACTAGTTGCCTACAATCGCTCGCGAAGCTCGCCTGTTCGTGCGTGAATGTCTGACAGCTCCGTCAGACATTGTCGGACATTTGATTGTTCGACAAATGTGCGCGTGGTCGCGTTCGCAAAGCTTACTAAACGGTCGATGGGTGCGTTGAGACCGGAGCAAACAGCGGATGCCAGAAAAATGGCCTCACAGAATCGCGCCTATGGTTGATAAAATTGACCGCCCGGGCGCAAATACCCGGGCGGTCAATTCATCCCCTCGTTCGCGATCCTGTTGGGTTTTGGGGCTTTGACATGTTGTTGACGGATGGATCAGCCGTACAGCTTGATCTCCCGGGGTTCCATGTGGTCGTCCCCCAATAAGACGTCCCTGATGTAGCTCTGCGGCAGGAACTCGACGGGCAGCACTGGGTCGTCGACGTAGCCGGGCACTGGGAGTAGGCGTGGCCTTTGGACATAGCGGGGCCGCCTGCCGGCGGGCG
>CAJMSO010000250.1 GCA_905216075.1 uncultured bacterium
ATGACGAGCAGCATGAGCTCACCGCCTCCGCAAAGGCCCTCAAGGACATCATCGATAGCGTCGACTTCTCCTGCTAAATCAAGCTCGCTAGAGCGAAAAGCTACAATGAAGGCGTCCGGGTCCACACGGCCCGGGCGCCTTTTTGGTGCAAAGTAACCTGACCCCAATGCACCATAGTTGATGGGAGGGCCATGTCGGATTCGCCTAATTTTTTGACCTATGCCCAGACGGCGTTTGATCCGTTTGAGGAGCGGCCGTTCTGCGCGGTGGATAGCCTGGTCTTTGCGTGGTTGTCCTATTTGCGTTTGCCGGGTGATATGGCGGAGCTGACGGACTGGCAGGGCCTAGACGTACGCGAGCTGCTGCGTGCCGAGTGCTACCGGGACATGATTGACGACTTGTGGGACCCAGAGGGGAGCAGGGCCTTGTTGGAGGCCGTGGCAGCAAGCCCTCGCTACCGTGGCGTGCACGTTTGCGGCTATCGTGCCGTGAGCGATGTGGTGGCGACAGAGCAGTTTGCAGCCATGGCGTTCCGGTTTCCGGCGGGGTTTAGTTATCTTTCCTTCCGGGGGACCGACAGCACGATTGTGGGCTGGAAAGAGGACTTTAACATGGCGTTCCGGTGTCCTGTGCCGGCCCAGGAATCCGCGACGCGTTATGTGGACGAGGCGGCGGATGCGATTGGCGGGCCGCTTTTGTGCGGAGGTCATTCCAAGGGCGGAAACCTTGCGGTGTACGGTGCGGCAATGTGCTCCGATGTCGCCCGCGAGCGAATCGAACGGGCGTATTCCCATGATGGTCCGGGCTTCGTCGAGGAGTTTCTGAACGGCGACGCCTTTGCCGATCTTTCCGGTCGAATCGACAAGACGCTACCTCGGTCGTCGATTTTTGGCATGATGTTCGAGACACAGGAGGACTATGCCATCGTTGAGAGCACCGAGTTTAGCCTGCTGCAGCACAATCCCTTTAGCTGGGTGGTTGATGGTTGCGACTTCGTGTACTGCGAGCGCCTGTCCGCCGGTGCTCGATACGTTGATGGCTCCATTCGCGAGATGCTGCTTGCGGTGTCGCCTAGCGAGCGCGAGCGTTTTGTAGATGCGTTGTTCTCCGTGTTTGAGGCTACGGGTGCTGAGCGGTTTGCGGATATCGCTGGGAATCTGCGCGAGAGCCTGCCCGTGATGCTCCAGGCTGCGCAAGGCTTTGACAAGGATACGCGACGTTTTGTCTCGCAGACCATCGTGGCAATCCTTAAATGCGCACTGCTGCCCAAACGACCCCAGATCGACATGCCCGCTGCCGGCAAGAGTTTGGCAGAACAGCTCGAGGCTTTGCCGTCCGAGCTCCTGCGCTAGTCATTGGTGCAAAGCAACCTGTCCCCGATGCGCCAATCTTCGATGCGCTTGGGGCGGGTTCGACCGCTATACTGATTCGTGCTCAATTCGATCTAGAACGGAATGCCGTATATGAAAATCAATCACGCGATTCTGCATATCCTGGACTTTGACTCTGCCGTCAACGTTATGAGCCAGCGCGAGCTCGATACCGAAAGCCGTACCGTGCGCAATTTCGTAACCACGCATCTGCGCCGTGCACGCACCTCGGCCGACAATAAACGCGCCACGTTTGCCGAGAACTCTGCGTTTGGCGGCGAGCTCAAGGGCTATTTCTTTGGCGAGCGCGAGTTCGTGGACCTGTCTCAGCAGATTGCGGAGTTTATCTCTTCCGAGCTCACCAAAGCCGAGAAAGCTGAGTCTACCGACGTGCTCGTGGCCGATTTTGACGACGATGAGGATGCCCGCTGGTTTGCCGTGATGCTGCTGGGCTCCAAGCAGGCTTTTATGCACGAAGTGGGCCGCGAGGAGGGGGAGGTGCGCAACGACATCGCGCGCCACTACGCCATTCTGCCGAACCCTTCGCAAAAGGTGCCGAGCTATGCCATCGTGCGCGCGAGCACTATGGAGATCGGCTATGTGGACAAGAAGCGCAAGATTGCCGGCGAGGACCGTATGCTTATCCCCGATGGCCTGCTGCAGTGCGACACGGGCGTATCGGGCAAGGAGGTCATCGACACCGTGACGCGTGTGGTCGAGGAAGTCGCCGAGGAGCACGGTGCCAACACGGCTGTAGCGCTCGCTAAGGTTAAGGCTGCCGTTGCCGAGAAAGTCGAGGATGACGAGGAGCTGCCGCCTTGGGATATCGTCGATGAGGTCTTTGGGGACGAACCGGTCATCAAGGAAAGCGTGCGTGCGGCGCTGACCGAGGAGAAGGTGCCTGAGCGCGTGCCCGTGGAGCGCAAGCAGGTCGAACGCGCGGCGGTGCGCAATCATAAGATCCGAACCGACACGGGTATCGAGATCAGCTTCCCGGCCGAGATGGGTTCGAACTCCGAGTACATCGAGTTTGTCAACGAGCCCAACGGCCTCATCTCCATCGAGCTCAAGAATATCGGCAGCATCGAGAATCGATAGGGCTTTTTTCTTTCGAATAAAAGTCTGGATTATATTTTGAAGTATACTTTGAAATATAATCCAGATTATTTTTGGAGGTCAAAATGTCCCCACTTGTTCTGGAAAAACCGGTGTTTACAAAAGACCAGGTTGTTTCGGCTACCGAAGCAAGCAAGTCTTTATCTGCCATTCGTAAACGCGCAAAACGCGCACCACAGTTCATTGCCGATCATAACGATATCGATACCGTGATTATCGACTATGCCGCCTATGAGGAAATGTACGGCGCGCTGCAGTATCTGCACGAACTTGAGATAAATCGCATCGCTGCGGATCGAGTCAAGCATGGTCCGCATGAATTTGTTCCGTTTGAGGACGCCCTAACTACCGAGGAGCTCGCGGAGTTTGAATCGATGGATCCGGACGCGATCCCCGATGAGGATCTTTTCGAATGAGTGGGCATTTTGTCGTCGGCTTTTTGAACCGAGACGTCGAGAAGGAATATCAAAAACTAGACGGATCTCAGCGAAGACTCGTCCGTATTGCAGTCGCGAAATTAAAGACGCGCGCTGATGAAATTGAAACGCCGCTTCACGGCGAGCTTGCCGGCTGCAAAAAGATCAAATGGCGGAATGCAGGACTCCGAATGGTTTTTCGAATCCGGGAGGACGGAACGGTTGAGATTGCCGAGATCGTGGCAATAGGGCGGCGCGACCGTTCCGAGGTCTATAAGACGGCCGCAGGGCGCCTGTCAAAGCGACCCGCCATGGTTGAATACGACGGAACCCTGAGATGATGAAGGCCGAAGCTCCGATGGTGCTTCGGCCTTTTTTGTTTTCGGCTTGGTTGCCGACATTGCGCCGTAGGTTGAGCATACGTCAGCGAAAACGCCCCTAGGCGAGCAAGGTGACGCGAAAGAGGAGGGCATTGACCTTCTGGTCATGCCCGACGATTGAACGTCAGATTGC
>CAJMSO010000251.1 GCA_905216075.1 uncultured bacterium
GTAATGTCTCCCTTCATGGTTTACTTTAGGTAAGTGTACCGCAGCGAGCGATGGCGCTCGGCCTCGATGCGCTTTTATGCCAGTTTGCTTGCACGCCGCGTATAATACATCTAGCACGTGTTGTCATACCGCTCGCTTTACGAGCGACTAAGGACTCTAAAATGCCCGATTCCCGCACCCTCTGGACCGCCGTCGTCATTATTTGTATCGCCATATCGGTGTTCTTTAGCGTAAAAAAACGCACCACGTTTAAGCGCCTGCAACAGCTTATGGCTGCCAAGCAGTGGGACGAGTTCGATCGTTTGCTCGATGGCAAACTCACCAGCATGCTGTACCCGCGCTATAACCGCGACTACCTGCGCCTGAACTCCTATCTGCTGCGCGAGGACCACAAGCGCGCCGACGAGATGTTCGATTTGCTGCTGGGACTCAATCTGCCCAAGATGCAGCGCGTCGACCTGGTGATTAAGGCCTTTAACTACTACGTTGGCCAGGAGGACCGCAAAAAGTCCAAGGAGCTGCTGCACGAGATCAAAGGCTTTGAGGGCGGCCAGGCCGAGGCAGTCGCACACGAATGCCAACTGATGTACGACACGATGATCCTCAAGCGCCACAACGACATTCCCGAGCTGGAGCGCATGCTCAAGGAGGCCGGTGACGACAAGGTCAAGAGCTGCCGCTTGGAGTATCTGTTGGCTCTGCAGTACAAGAACAAGGGCGACGAAGCCAAGTTCCAGGAGTTCCTGGAGAAGTCGGGCCAACACTCGATGGCCGTCAACGCGTAACGGACGGCTTGTGCTAGACTTCTAGTCTCACGGGGGCGTGGCGGAATTGGCATACGCAGGAGACTTAAAATCTCTCGCCGCAAGGATTGTGGGTTCGAGTCCCACCGCCCCTACCATATGACGCTTACGAGCCCGTGTCCCCCAGGGATGCGGGCTCGTTTCTTTTACACGCCGGCGGAGCTCTAAGTTGCGGTGGAATAGATCCTGTTTATACCGTTTACCAGCTTATTTAGGAACTATTTCACCGCAACTTATTTAGAGGGTGCTGAGCTCTGGGGTCCAGGAGATGGTGGGGGTCGCACCGTCGAGAGCCTCGTTGATGGTGGCGGCCATGCCGGCGAGTAAGCTGTTCTCGCTTACAGTGAGCGTCTTGTAGCCGCCGGCTCGCATGAGCTCGCGGATCACCACGGCGCCAGCCAAGATCACGCCCGCGCGTTTGGGCTGTACACCCGGTAGAGCGGCGATGCCGTCCGCATCCAACGCAGACATGCGCTCGATAGCGGCCGAAACCTGATCCAGCGAAAGCTCGCGCAGGTGCACAAAGCTCGAATCGTACGGTTCCAGCTCATGAACGAGCGCCACGAGTGTGGTGACGGTGCCACCCACTGCGACCAAGCGTTCGGCGCGCTCAAAATTGCTCGGCAGGCCCTCAAAATAGGCAGCGAACTGCTCGCCCGCCCACGCGGCAGCGGCAGTAAGCTCGCCGCGTGCGGGCGGCAGTGCCGAGAAAAATCGCTCCGTCACACGGCGACAACCGATGTCCAGCGAACGCGTGCCCTCCAGCGCAAAGACTCCACGCTCCGGCGCATAGACGCCCGTTGCGAGCTCCGTGGATCCGCCGCCCGAATCGGCAACAATGATGCGCTCGCCGGCAAAGTCGTGCGCCACGCCAAAAAACGTCAGGCGCGCCTCGACCTCGCCCGGAATCACCTGCGGTTCGAGCCCCAGCTCACGCAGACCGTCCAGCAGCAGTGCGGCATTGGATGCATCGCGCGCGGCGCTCGTGCATGTGGTGCAAATGCACGCGGCCCCAAAGGCACGCGCCTCGTCCACAAACATGCGGCATGCAGCGAGCACGCGCTCGACCGCCGCCTCGCAAAAGCGACCCGTCGCGTCCACGCCTTCACCCAAGTCGGTAATCTCGGTATGCTTGGACGATTCCACAATCGCCCCGCCCTCGACCTGGGCCAACACCAGTCGCGACGACACCGTTCCCAGGTCGATCGCGGCCACCTTATAGCGTTTGCAATTTGTCATTGCGGGCTCCCCTCCGGGCGCTATTTGCCGTTGGGCACGACCGTCTGGCCCTCGACGCCGTTAAACCCAAACAGCATGTCGAGCGCTTGGATGTACCACGGCGCGTCCTTGCCGACTTCTTCGATTTCCTTGGCAACTTCGCTGGCCTTCTTGGCGTTCGACGACTTCTGGCTCGACGAGGCATCCGAATCGCCGTCCAGGCCCTGCACTTCAATCCTCTTCTCGCCGGGCATCACCAGGCCCAGGCCCTCGGATGCCGCGTCCTTGATACCCCCCTCCGAGAGCAGCTTGTCGACGCTTTTTTGCAGCTCATCATTGTATTGCTGGCGAATCTCGACCTGCTTGGCCAAGATATCGCTCGAACGCTTTGCCACGTACAGGTCGCGCACGGGGAAATACAGGCTCACGAGCACCAGGGCAACGACGATGCCGATAAATAGCCCTCGCTGAGGACCGTGGGTAAAGTCGTAGATCGCCTTGACCACCGCGTTGTCGTTGGCGTAGTGCATAAAGTCCGAGCCCGAAAGACGGCTCGAGGGCCTGCTCGACCTGTCGTGCGTCTGGGCCGAGGGACGCGACGCATGCGACGAACGTGCCGGGCGCACTGGTCCATCTGCCAAAGTATTCACATGAGCATTGGGGCGCGAGGTACTTGTCGGGCGCTGCGTGGAGCGGTCGGCGCCGGCGTAGGCGGACCCACCGAGCTGCACCGTGCGCGCACGGCGAGGCGACGGCTCACGCGAACCGGCGGAATAGTACCTGTTGTCGTAAATCTGATCCATGTGCGCCTTGTGCGGTTGAGGTTTGTTTGCGCTAAGTATTCTAGTTATAGCACGAGCGCGCGCACCGCCTTCGCCAGCCTTTGCTCGACATAAAAAAGGCGCTGAGCCGTATGGCCCAGCGCCCATAGCGCTTTGCGGCATCCAGCCAAGGCGAGGCGGAACCGAGTCAGCCTCCCCCTCGCCAAATTCGCCCGTTTAGCGAATGTTGTAGAACGCGGCCTTGCCGGCGTAGCGCGCGCTGCCCTTAAGCTCGTCCTCGATGCGGATGAGCTGGTTGTACTTGGCGATACGGTCGCTGCGGCACGGGGCGCCCGACTTGATCTGGCCGGCGTTGACGCCCACGACCAGGTCGGCGATCGTGGAGTCCTCGGTCTCGCCGGAGCGGTGGCTCACGATGCAGGCGTAACCGGCCTCCTTGGCGGTCTCGATGGCCTCGAGCGACTCGGTGAGCGTGCCGATCTGGTTGACCTTTACCAGAATCGCGTTGGCGGCGCCCAGCTCGATGCCCTTCTTGAGGCGCTCGGTGTTGGTAACGAACAAGTCGTCGCCTACGAGCTGCACCTTGTTGCCAATGCGGCGGGTAAGCTC
>CAJMSO010000252.1 GCA_905216075.1 uncultured bacterium
GCCCACCTGCGTCTTTGGCGGCCGAGACGTCATTGCCAAGAGCAACGCCGGCTTTAACGTCGTCGACCTGCTGGACTAACCACAAAGGTAGATTTTTGGGACATGCCTGAAAATCTACCTTTTCTTTTGCCGCAGTCTGTCGGTTTGTCTCAATCTGTAACGCCAAGACGGCAATATCGGCTCCAGATGTTACAGATCGAGACGTTTCCGGATGACGCCGGCCCTTTGTCTCAATCTGTAACATCTAGGTCCGATTTTGCCGAGTTACTGTTACAGATCGAGACAAACCGCCGCGAACACCCGCTCTTCGTCAAAACCCACGAAGGTGTCCATGAGCTGTCCCCTTTGCGATGATTTGTGTGGTGGTTTGGGTGTTTGCCCAGATAAAACCTGCCAAAATAAACCTGTCCCTTTTTGGTAGGTTTGCTAGAGGAGGCCGGGATGGATAAGGCTGAGGTGCGACGGGCGGTGATTGCTCGGCGCGATGCGATTGATTTGAATGTGCGGGCGGCAAAGTCCGCCGCTATCTGTGCGCGGCTGGTTGAGCTGTTGGATTACTTGAGTGCCGCGGCGCCGCACACCGTTGCCGTCTATGCCGCGATGGGTTCCGAAGTCGACCCTGCCGTGTTTGCCGCAGCGGCCGCCAAAAACGGCAGGCGCGTGGCCTATCCGTGCATGTTCTCGGCAGCTGACGCTGCGGCTTGTGGCCAGCGTATGTGCATGCGAGCGGTCGCCGCCAGCGACGCGACCGCGGCCCCATTTGTTGTCCATCCCACGCGGACCTTTGCTGCCGAGAACTTCGACAGCGACCGCTTCCCCATCGTGTCTGCCGAGGCTCTCGACATGATTGTTGTGCCGCTCGTGGCCTTCGACCGCACCGGCGCACGCCTGGGCTACGGCGGCGGCTGCTACGATCGTTACCTGCCCATGCTCTCACCCGCATGCCAAATCATCGGCATCGCCTTTGACGAACAGCGTGTCGACCACGTTCCCACCAATGCCCACGACCTGCCGCTACCCCACATCATCAGCGCCTAACGGCTGGTGCCCCTCCCGGCGGCCTAGTGCTCCTCGCCGGCGCGGGCCAGGTCGTAGGGCGTGGTCTGGTAGACGTAGTAGTTGAGCCAGTTGGTGTAAAACAGCTGAGCCTGGCTGCGCCAGACGTTGCGCGGCTCGGCGGTGGGGTCGTCGTTCGGGAAGTAATGCGCCGGCACCTGAGGGTTGAGCCCGCGCTTCACGTCGCGCTCGTACTCCAGGCGCAGCGTGTCGGTATCGTACTCGGGATGGCCAAAGACAAAGAAGCGGCGGCTGTCGGTCGACTTGACGATGTACAGGCCCACCTCGTCGGACACGGCCACGACCTCAAGCTGCGGCTCGGCCTCCACGTCCTCGCGGCGCACATCGGTGTTGCGCGAATGCACGGCATAGAAGCGGTCGTCAAAGCCGCGGACCAGCGGGCTTTGCGGCTTAACCAGATAATGCTCGAACACGCCGCTCGCCTTTGCCGGCAGGTCGTACTTTTGGATACCGTAATGATGGTACAGACCGGCCTGCGCGCCCCAACAAATGTGCAGCGTAGAGTGCACGTGCGTAGTGGACCAATCCATGATCTGGCAGAGCTCGGGCCAGTAGTCGACCTCCTCGAACGGCATCTGCTCCACCGGCGCGCCCGTGATGATCAGACCGTCGTAGTGGATGTCGCGGATGTCGTCGAACGTGCGGTAGAACGTCTCCAGGTGGCCGGCACTCACGTGCGTGGCCTCGTGCGTTTTGGTGCGTAGCAGGTCCACCTCAACCTGCAGCGGCGTGTTGGAGAGCTTGCGCATGATCTGCGTCTCGGTGGCGATCTTGGTGGGCATGAGGTTGAGGATGAGCACGCGCAGCGGACGGATGTCCTGGTGCAGCGCGCGGTACTCGGTCATGACAAAGATGTTCTCGCTCTCGAGCTGCGCGGCGGCAGGGAGGGCGTCGGGAATGCGAATGGGCATGGATGCTCCTTACGAGTCAGTTGCAGCTATGGTACAACGACCGGCCCCATCCGCGCGAGCGCATCGCCCAGCGATGCCGTCAGCGGCCCAAATCACTCCAAAAGTAGAGATTAAGGCATGTCCCAAAAATCTACGGCGCTTTAGCCTGGCAAAGTGGCGGCAGGAAGCTACAATGGTTCGACGCGAAAAACTCGGCCGAAAGGATACATATATGTACCAGACGCGTAAGATCGGTGTGGTCGGCCAGGGCCACGTAGGAGCACATGTTGCCAACAGTCTGCTCATGCAGGGCATTGCCGATGAGCTGTACCTGTGCGATATCAACGAGGCCAAGGTGACGTCCGAGGTCCAGGACCTGCGCGACTCCCTTTCGTTTGTCCCGTACAACACCAAGATCGTCAACTGCTACGACCACTACGAGGAGCTGGCCTGCTGCGACGTCATCGTCAACGCCGCCGGCAAGGTTGCGCTGGCTGCCGGCAACCGCGACGGCGAGCTGTTCTTTACCACCGACGCCGCCCGCACCTTTGCCAAGCGCATCGTCGACGCCGGCTTTGACGGCATCTTCGTGAGCATCTCCAACCCCTGCGACGTCGTGTGCACCGAGCTGTGGCACCTGACCGGCTACGATCCCAAGAAGATCATCGGCTCGGGCTGCGGCCTGGACTCCGCCCGCCTGCGCACCGAGATCTCCAAGAAGGTCGGCGTGAGCCCCAAGTCCATCGACGCCTACATGATCGGCGAGCACGGCTTTAGCCAGCTGGCCGCCTTTAAGGCTGCGACCATCGCCGGTAAGAGCCTCAACGAGCTTCAGGCCGAGAACCCCGACAAGTACGCCTTCGACCACATGGAGGTCGAGGAGCTTGCACGCAAGGGCGGCTATGTGACCTACCAGGGCAAGCAGTGCACCGAGTACGCCGTCGCCAACTCTGCCGCGCGCGTCTGTGCCGCCGTGCTGCACAACGAGCACGCCGTGCTTTCCGCTTCCACGCTCATGACCGGTCAGTATGGCGAGGAGGGCATCTTTACCTCCCTGCCGTGCGTGATCGGTGCCGAGGGCGTCGAGGAGGTCTACACGCTCGACCTGTCCGAGCACGAGCTCGAGGGCTTCCACAAGAGCTGCCAGCACATCCGCGACAACATCGCCCAGCTCGACTGGTGGGATGCCGAGACCTACGACGCCAAGTAAGCGTCGGTTGCCGCGACACCTCGCTCATACGGACGCCATGCAAAGCGGGCCGTGCCGGAAATCCCCGGCACGGCCCGCTTTTTGACTCACACGACACGCTTGCGAATCGAAGGTGAATACTTTCCCCGTTACTTAGTACTGTTCGATGCCCATGTAGCGACGAACCTCGGGGCTGTGGTCGAAAACCTTGCCGCGGGCGGCGCGCAGCTCGCAGCTCATCGCATAGAAGAAG
>CAJMSO010000253.1 GCA_905216075.1 uncultured bacterium
AGATGCTCGTGCTCGGTTTGAGGAGGCTGCTATGGCGGGCAAGGGTCGTGCGAGTGTCAACGATATGAAGCGTGTCGAGGTGCTGGTGTTGATGGAGATCGACCAGCAAACCGAAGACAATGGCGGGCCGTATGGTTTCTCGCGCAAAACGCTTGCCGAGCGCGTGGGGGTTTCGCCGTATCGTGCCCGCGCCGCAATCGATCGCTTGGATTCCGAAGGCATGATTGATGTCGTCTCGCGTTATAGCGACGACGGTGGTCAGCTTGCAAATGGCATTTGCCTCACCGAACGTGGTGAGTGGTATCTTGAGGGCGTCCGTACCGGCATGCTCGTTCAAGAAATGCTTGAGGACGAGGCTGCTGATCGATAGCAGCAGGTAACCCTTGCCATAGCGACGCCGCCTGGGAAACCGGGCGGCGTTTTGTTTCAAGATTGAGAAATGCAATCGCACGCGAGAAAAATTGCGAACGGTTCGCGGTGCGAGTATTACAATGAAGACCCGTAAGATGTGTATGGACAACTTCTACGGGAAGCGCAGGTAACTCAATATGACCAAGCATGTGTTCGTAACCGGTGGCGTGGTTTCGTCCCTGGGCAAGGGTATCACCGCGGCCTCGCTGGGCCGTCTGCTCAAGTCGCGTGGCTACAAAGTAACGATGCAGAAAGCCGACCCGTATCTGAACGTCGACCCCGGTACCATGAGCCCCTTCCAGCATGGTGAGGTCTTCGTTACCGAGGATGGTTACGAGTCCGACCTGGACCTGGGTCATTACGAGCGCTTTATTGATGAGAACCTGACCCGCGATTCCAACTTTACGACCGGTGCCATCTACAAAAGCCTAATCGCCCGCGAGCGTCGCGGCGACTTTTTGGGCGGTACCGTGCAGGTGATTCCTCACGTCACCAATGCCATTAAGGACAAGTTCCGCCGCATCGAGGAGCAGACCGGCTCCGATGTGGTCATCACCGAGCTGGGCGGCACGATCGGCGACATCGAGTCGCAGCCGTTTGTTGAGGCCATCCGCCAGTACCGCAAGGAGGCCGGCCCCGAGAACGTCTGCTACATCCACGTGTCGCTCGTTCCCTATATCGCCGCCGCCCACGAGGTCAAGACCAAGCCCACGCAGCATTCCGTCAAGGAGCTCCGCAGCTTTGGCATCCAGCCCGATATCATCGTGCTGCGCTCCGACCACCATATCGATGACGCTATCCGCGGAAAGATCGCAAGCTTCTGCGACGTCGACACCGATTGCGTCTTTACCAACGAGGACTGCGCGAGCATTTACGATGTTCCGCAGCTGCTTGCCGAGCAGGACTTTGACCTGCGCATTTGCGAGCGCCTTGGCCTCGATCCGCGCGAGCGCGATATGAGTGCATGGAATGAGTTCCTGCGCAAGCAAAACCATGCCAACCATCACGCCGATAAGGTTAAGGTTGCCGTCGTGGGAAAGTACACCCAGCTTCCCGATGCATATCTGTCGGTTATCGAGGCCCTGCATCACGCGGGCGTTTTCTACGATCGTCACGTAGATGTGCAGCTGGTCGATGGTGAGAGCCTCGATGCCGAAAACGTCAATGAGGTTCTGGGCGACGCATCGGGCATCCTGGTTCCCGGCGGCTTTGGCAAGCGCGCCCTGGAGGGCAAGATCCTAGCTGCCGAGTTTGCTCGCGAGCACAATATTCCGTATCTGGGCATTTGCCTGGGTATGCAGGTTGCCGTGTGCGAGTTCGCCCGCAACGTTGTCGGCCTTACCGGTGCCAGCTCCTCCGAGTTTGATCCGGACGGTCCGTATAGCGTCATCGATCTGATGAGCTCGCAGGAGGACGTGACCGAGAAGGGCGGCACCATGCGCCTGGGCGCCTATCCGTGCAAGCTCGCCGCCGATACCCTTGCTCGCGAGGCATATGGCGAGGAGCTCGTCTACGAGCGTCACCGTCACCGCTTTGAGTTCAACAACGCCTTCCGCGACCAGCTCGAGGACGCCGGTTTGGTTATCTCGGGCCTGTCGCCCGACGAGCGCCTGGTCGAGATGGTCGAGCTGCCGCGCGACGTGCATCCGTGGTATGTAGCAACCCAGGCTCACCCCGAGTTCAAGAGCCGCCCGACCAACCCGCAGCCGCTGTTCCGAGAGTTCGTGCGTGCCTCGATCGGTCAGCACGAGGGTGTCGATCGCCTGCAGGTGACGCCCATGAACCTCGCTACGGACTAAGGGTGCCGGCGAACATAGAACATACCGAAGCTACTCCCTCGTCGCTCGCCGTGGCGGCGGGGGAGTATCTCGATTACCTCGCGGTCGAGCGGGGTTTGGCGCGCAACACGATTGCGGCCTATCGTCGTGACCTGACGACGTACTGCGCCTATCTGGAGCGGGCGGGTATTGTGTCTTTTGAAGAGGTGACTCGTCAGGTCGTGGAGGGCTTTGTCGCCGACCGTCGCGATGGGGGCTATTCCGATGCCTCGGTGGAGCGTGCGCTTGCGGCCGTGAAGGGCCTGCATGCCTTTTTGGTGCGCGATGGGGCTGTGGCCCAAAATCCAACGGCGGCGTTGCGCCTTCCTAAAAAGGCTGAGCGTCTGCCGGAGTATCTATCAGTGGAGGATGTCTCGGCGCTGCTCGATCAAGATTTCCCCGAGGGCGAGATGGGCTTGCGCGACCATGCCATCTTGGAAGTGCTCTACGGATGCGGTTTGCGTGTGAGCGAGTTGGTGGGGCTCGATGTGGGCGATATCCATATCGACGATGGCTTTGTACTCGTTCGCGGTAAGGGCTCAAAGGAACGCCTGTCCCCGTTGGTGGGAAGCGCGGCGCGAGCTCTGACGCTCTATGTAACTGAGGGGCGTTCTCGCTTGGCGGCCCATGCCCGCGGAACCGAGACCTCGGCGGTCTTTTTAAATAAGAACGGCCGCCGTCTGTCGCGCCAGGGCATCCATGCCATCTGCGAGCGCTACGGGCGCCAGGTGGGGCTGGTGGGACTCCATCCCCATACGCTGCGTCACTCCTTTGCCACCCATATGCTTGCGGGCGGCGCAGACCTCCGTGTGTTACAGGAGATCTTGGGACATGCCGATATATCGACCACGCAGGTCTACACGCATGTCGATCGTACGCAACTGACCGAGGTCTATCTGGCGGCGCACCCGCTGGCGCATCGTTAACACATTGCTGGCCTGCATATTTATAGGTATTTGGGGACGGGCCCCAGATTGCCGCGGCGTGCTTTTGCGCGCGCATGGGCAATCTGGGGCCCGTCCCATTTTTTTGCCACTTGTCGTCGCGGTGGTGGGCCGCACGTGCCTTGGGTGGGGGAGTTTGGGGGCGATGTGAACGGCATGTAAGGGGACGCAAAAATCGCCTCAAGGTCAACTTGAAGGTTGAGGTTGAAAGGCGGGATGCCACAGGTGGCATCCCG
>CAJMSO010000254.1 GCA_905216075.1 uncultured bacterium
CAGTAAGTTCGGCCATACGGAACTCCCTTCGTATCGGCACCGCGTGAGAAGCGGTGTTGATTACTAACGAACGAGTCATAGCTTAGACTCGCCGTGTTTCCGCGACATTACCGTTATGTTGCTGTCGCGAAACCAATCAATGAGGTTACCCTATCGAGGCGGCGTTGCCACCCTCAACAGCCAATCAACTGTATAAATAGCAGACCTCTCCCCATGGTTTAAGGGTAGTCAATTTGGGATGGAGCTCTATTAACTGGTATTTTGCATCAGATACCAGTCTTTATAGTCCGTGCCTAGATTAGCCGCTCTGTTATAGAAAATGCCGATAGCAAGGCATCTTTGATTGGTATCCCCGAATAACGAGTGAAACTCCACCGTGACACAGTGGTGCTGTAGAATCCTTACAACACATCACACTATTACGTATCTAGAGGAGCACGATATGCGCGTCGACGAGGTTTTTAAGCAGGCAGCATCCCAGGGCACCGCACCCGTTTCGTTTGAGATGTTCCCGCCCAAGGGCGAGCTCACCCTCGACACGGCTCGCGAGGTGGCAGGCAATCTGTGCAAGCTTTCGCCGAGCTTTGTCTCGGTCACCTGCTCGGCCGGCGGCTCGGGCAACGGTGCCACCACCGCCCCCATCGCGCATATGATTTCGAGCGAATTCGACACGCCCTCGGTGGCGCACCTCACCTGTGTGGGCCGTACCCACGCCGATATCGCCGCCAAGATCGATGAGTACCGCACCGCCGGCGTGAAAAACATCCTGGCCCTGCGTGGAGATCTCCCTGCCGGCGCGACCGAGGACGACAAGCCCGCCTCCGACTACGCCTACGCCCGCGACCTCATCCCCGAGCTCGTCGACGCCGGCTTTTGTGTGGGCGCCGCAGCCTACCCCGAGGGCCACATTGCCTGTGAGGACCTCAACGCCTCGGTCGAATACCTCAAGCAAAAGCAGGACGCCGGCGCGAGCTTCTTTGTGACGCAGCTCTTCTTTGATAACGAGTGCTTCTATCGCTTCCGCGAGCTTGCCGACAAGGCCGGTATCACCGTGCCCATTACCGCGGGCATCATGCCGTTTATGGGCAAGTCGCAGATCAGCCGCATGGTCTTTATGTGCGGCGCGTCGCTGCCCTCCCCCGTCATCAAGATTCTCGCCAAGTACGAGAATGACCCCGAGAGCCTGCAGGCAGCTGGTGTAGATTATGCAGCCCGCCAGCTTTGCGACCTCAAGGAGCACGGCGCCGACGGCCTGCACCTGTACACTATGAATCGTCCTGCAATCGCCGCGACCATTATGGAGCGCCTGGGGTAATGGAAAAACCGCACATCGATACAACCGCTGTCGAAGTGCCGGCCGACCTTGCGTCGCCGGCGCTTTATCGTATCGATGCTGCCCACCATCCCCGCGTCGACCGTGCCGAAATGTTGCGCTATCTGGGCTACGGCGGTCAGCAGATTGAGCCCGAGTTGTCGCAGCGTATTGAGCTTGTCGTTGAGCGTCTGGAACTGGACATTGAGCCCCGTGGCGTGCGGCGCGTGTTTGCCGTCGATGCCACGGGTGTGGACGAGCAGGGAGAACCTTGCATTCGCCTGGTCGGCACCAACGTTGAGCTGCGCGGTCGCGATATCTATCGACATCTCAAAGACGCCCGCTTTGCCGCACTCATGGCATGCACCCTCGGCATGGACGCCGAGCGTCGCCTGCGCACCACGGGAGCCCAACATCCCCTGGAGGGCGCCGTGCTCGACGCCGCGTGCTCCGCTTACGTGGAAGCCGCCGTTGAGCAAATGGACCAGCAGGCCAAGACGGACGCCGCCGTTCATGGGCTCGCCGACAACTGGCGCTTTAGTCCCGGCTACGGCGACTGCCCGCTCTCGGCCCAGCGCTCGATCGTCAATACGCTCAACGCCACGCGGCTCATCGGGCTTACCGTCACACCCACCAGCCTGCTCATGCCCACCAAAAGCGTGACCGCGGTGATCGGTCTGTTTGATGGCGAGGTCCACGACGCCCAGAGCCGCCCCACCTGCAATATCTGCCGCATGCGCGAGAACTGCCGCTTCCGTGCCGCCCACACCACCTGCTATTCCAGCCATTAGGAGCCCCCGATGTTTACTCCGCTTATCACTCATGATTCTGACGGCACTGCATTGGCGGCACCCGTTGATGCCGCACGTCGCAACGGTGCCACGTACAAGACGCGCACGATCGACAATCTGCGCATTAAGGACGATCGCCTGCGTGCGGCCATCGAGGGCACGGGCCGCCTACTGTTCGACGGCGGCATGGGCACCATGTTGCAAGCAGCCGGCATGAAGGCAGGCGCCCTGCCCGAGCTGCTCAACTTTGAGGAGCCCCAGGTTATCACCGATATCCAACGTCAATATGTCGAGGCTGGCTGTGACGTGATCACCGCCAACACCTTTGGCGCCAATGCCCACAAGCTCGACGGCGCCGCCACCGTGGCAGATGTCTTTGCCGCCGCTGTCGCCTGCGCCCGCGCGGCTGGTGCCCGCTACGTCGCCGGTGACATCGGCCCCATCGGCGCACTGCTTCGTCCCTTAGGCACCCTCAGCTTTGACGAGGCCTATGACCTCTTTGCCGAGGAAGTGCGCGCCGGCGTCGATGCGGGCGTGGACCTCTTTATTATCGAGACTATGACCGACCTGGCCGAGATCAAGGCGGCCGTCCTCGCCTGTCGCGAGAACTCCGACCTGCCCGTCTTTGCCACTATGACCTTTGAGGAAGACGGTCGCACCTTCCTGGGCACGAGTCCCGAGGTCGCCGCCATCACGCTCGATGCCATCGGCGCTGACGTTTTGGGCATCAACTGCAGCCAAGGACCGGCCGAGCTCCGAGGACTCGCCGCACGTATGCTCACCGTTACCGACAAACCCGTTATGGTGCAGGCCAATGCGGGACTCCCCCATGTGGACGACGACGGCAACACCGTCTTTGATATCCAGGCCCCCGAATACGCCGAGGCCGTCGCCGGCATGATCGAGGACGGCGGCTGCTGCGGCACCACGCCGGCGCACATGGCGGCCTTGCGCACGCTTATCGACAACCACACGCCCAGCCCGCGCCACCGCAAGCCCAGCATGTCGGTCACGAGCGCCCAAACGGTCGTGGACCTTCCCTGCGACGGCCACAAGATCGCCGTCATCGGCGAGCGCATCAACCCCACCGGCAAAAAGCGTCTGCAGCAGGCCCTGCGCGACGGCGATCTGGACTACGTCGTGAGCCAGGGCATCAGCCAGCAGGAACAGGGCGCCGACATCCTGGACGTCAACGTGGGCCTGCCCGAGATCGACGAGGTCAAGATCATCCAGCAGGCCACCGAGCAGCTCC
>CAJMSO010000255.1 GCA_905216075.1 uncultured bacterium
GATAGGGGCAGGTCGCCGCGATACCTCTCACGGTTCATAGCGATGAGTCCTCTGTGTATGCCCGCTTCGGCAGGCAGATCTGTTGAACGGATTTATTATACCGTGCAGCGCGGACGCAAAACGCCGCGGTGCGCCGCGGTTTCGGCAAACGATGGCGGTAATGGCCTCGAAATAATCGAGCGTTTCAGCCGCACGGACGCATACGAGCGTCTAGCATATCCATACAAACGAGTTCGCGGATAAAGGGAGTCACGGGACATATGAAGCAATGGGCTGGACTGGGAAAGTTCCTCGCGGGGCATATGCAGATCATCGTTCCGATTTGCGTGGCGCTCGGCGTGCTCTTTCCCCAGCAGATCGGCGTGCTCAAGCCCATTGTTCCCGCCCTCTTCGCCTTTATGACGTTTCAGGGCGCGCTCAGCAACACTTTTCACCAGGTAGCCGAGGTGTTCCACCGTCCGCTGCACCTGATTCTGGCGCTGCTGGTCTCGGCAGTGCTTATTCCCATCGCGGCGTATGCCATAGGGTCACTCTTCTTTGGCTCCAACCCCAACCTTGTCTGCGGCATCGTGCTCGAGTACAGCGTGCCCGTGGCCGTCACCGCTTTTATGTGGATCAGCATGTTCGGCGGCAACGGCCCGCTCGCGCTCACCATCATCCTGACGTCCTCGGTTATCTCCCCTGTGACGATTCCGCTCACGCTTAAGCTCTTGCTGGGTGCCACCGTCTCGATCGATGTGCCGAGCATGATGCAAGACATGGCCTTTATGATCGCCATCCCCGCCGTGCTCGGCATCATGATCAACGAGCTCACGCGTGGATGGGGACACGAGAAGCTCTCCCCCGTGCTCTCGCCCGCCTGCAAGTTCATGATGATGGGCGTTATCGCCTCCAACTCCACCGCCATGAGCGAGTACGTGCTGCACATGAACGCGGTGCGCCTGGAAGTCGCCCTTTTTATTTTGACCTTCGCCATCAGCGGCTTTGTCGTCGGTTTTCTGGTCGCCCGTGCGCTGCATCTGCCATATAGCGAGACGACTACCATGTGCTTTACCTGCGGCATGCGTAACATCTCTTCGGGCGCCGTCATCGCCACGCAATACTTTCCGGGCGAAGTCGTGTTTCCCGTCATGTGTGGAACGTTGTTTCAGCAGGTGCTCGCCTCGCTTATCGGGCACCTCTTTGAGCGTCTGACCGGCGAGGAGCGCGCCGCCCAGCGCAAGCGTGTCGAGGCCGGCCGCAACGCCATGGCACGCTAGACTGCCCGCAGTGTGCGGGCGCTCACTTTACGATGTGAGCGCCTCCAGATGTGCGCGGAGTCGCTCTGCATCGACATCGAGCGTGGTCTCAGCATTGACCTGAGCCAGCCGATACCCGACAAAGTAGGGCGAAACCACCCAACGCGGCAGCGCCTTGGCAATGGTCCGACCGCCCAGGTGATAGAAGAACAGGTTGTACGACTCTGCGCGACCACCGTGGTGCTCGTTCAGGATATAGCGCAGAGCCACCTGAATCGCATCGGCGAAGAGATCCGCCTCGGCTTGGTCTCTCGTGTCATCGCTGGCAGCGATTCCCTGCGGGGCTGAAACGTTGACCTCAAAGAACCCCATGATGGGTTCGGTTGAGATGCTGACCGAGATCCTCCCCTGTTGCCAGACATTGATGCCTTCGAAATTGGCAGAAGTCAGCGAAGTGTAGCCGTCTTCCTGCTCCAAACCCACAATCTGCATGTGCGGATGAACGAGACTACCGCCCGAAAGCGGACCCTTGTTCTTGTACATGAGCACGCTTCGATACTGCTGTGAATCGATCATCTGCTGCCAGCAACCCAGGGCAAACCGCATCACATGGTGGAGTTCATCCGGCTCATAGGTCACCAGGTCGGCATCGTGATCGGACGACTCGATCAGCACGGTTTGACGGGTGGCGCGCAGGGTCTTGAACTTATTCTCGAGCCAAATGCAATCGCCATCACGGCGAATGATGTCGGTGAGCCCTTCTGTATCGCAAAAGGGACACGCGGTGCCGGGACGACGGTTGTCGTCGGGCTTACCGTTCGCCTGCTGAACGTCAAATACCAGCGCCACGGGTTATACCTCCAGCGGCACGATCTTGGTGCCATGGAGCTCGGAGACGCCTAGCGCCGCCGCGACCGTGTCGCGATTTGCCGTAGTGATGCCGCCGCCGGGAAGGATGGTCAAACGATCGCCCGCATACTCGATTAAACGAGCCAGGTGATCAAAATTATCCTCGATCGACGTACCGGCAGCGCCGCCATGCGTGAGGATGCGCGTAACGCCGCAGTCGGCAAGTGTATCAATCGCATCGAGCTGAGCCTCGGGCGAGAGCTGGTCAAATGCCATGTGGAAGGTGATGTCGATGGGCTCACGCTTGCATTCCTCGGTCGCGCAGCCCGCGGCCATCACGAGGGCGCCCAACGTAAGCTCGTCGAGTGCCCATCCGCCAGCGCAGGGCTTGCAGCAGCCAAAGACCAAGCCGTCAACGCCGGCGCTTACGGCAAGGCCCAGGTCCATCTCCATCATGCGCAACTCGTCCTGGTTGTAGTGAAAGTCGCCGCCACGCGGACGGATCATGCACATCACCCGTGCATCGTGCTCGTGTGCATAGTTGGTCGTAGCGCTGATAACGCCGGCCGAGGGCGTGGTACCACCGACGGCAAGGTTGTCGCACAGCTCAATGCGTCTTGCACCGGCATCGATAGCCGCCGGCACCCGCTCAAAGTTCTCGGCACAAAACTCGTACAGCATAGATAGACCCCCAAAGACAGCAGATGTTTTCCGACGGGCATTGTCACACATCCCCATGAAGTTGCGGTGGAATAGGGACTCTTTTGGTCTCTGGAGCCCGTATTCAGTCCCTATTTCACCGCAACTAAAAAAGGGGCGCTGACTGAGATAGTCAGCGCCCCTTTTGTTAGGTGGGTTAGCCTCCGAGGTAGGCTTTGCGGACGTTGTCGTCATGCAGGAGCTCTTGGCCGGTGCCGGTCATGGTGATCTTGCCGGTCTCGAGCACGTAGCCGCGCGTGGCGATCGAGAGCGCCATCTGCGCGTTCTGCTCGACCAGAAGTACCGTGGTGCCGGCCTTGTGCAGGTCCTCGACAATCTGGAAGATCTGCTCAATCAGAATCGGCGCCAGGCCCATGGAAGGCTCATCGAGCATGAGCAGCTTGGGGTTACTCATAAGGGCGCGGCCCATAACGAGCATCTGCTGCTCGCCGCCCGAAAGGGTGCCGGCGACCTGGCGACGACGTTCCTTCAGGCGCGGGAACTGCTCGTAGACGCGCTCCAGGCCCGGAGCCACCGTGGACTTGGGCTG
>CAJMSO010000256.1 GCA_905216075.1 uncultured bacterium
CGGGAGCCGCAGTCGCCTAAGCTCGATGCGCGCGGCCGCAAGTGTTGCTATGTCTGCCCGCATGGCCATCAGGGAGCAGGCGCCGCAAGTGTTGCGGGCGTGACGGGCGTGCCGGCGGTCGATGATGCTGTGCGTAAGTTCAATTACGACTACGGTCTACGTTTGGCGCGTATGGGTTACGTGACCGTCTGCCCCGACGCACGCGGTTGGGGATACCGTCGTGACTGGAAGGGTCAGGGCGATGACGAGAACAGCTTTCTGCGCGGCACGTGCCTAAACCAGGCGCGCATGGCCGAGCCGCTGGGACTTACCGTTGCGGGCCTCAACGCCTGGGATAACATGCGTCTGATCGATTACCTAGAGGCGCGCGGCGACATTGCCATGGACGACCTGGGCTGTTTTGGCTTTTCGGGCGGCGGATACATGACGCTGTATCTGGCGGCGCTCGACCCACGTGTATGCAAGGCGTTTGTCTCAGGCTACCTGTACGGTGTCGATGATTCGCTGCTGCATCTCAACGGCAATTGCAGCTGCAACTACACACCCGGACTTTGGCGCTTGCTCGACATGGGCGATATTGCCTCGCTTATTGCGCCGCGCCCGTTGTTAGTGCAGAGCTGCGAAGAAGATCATCTGAACGGTTCGCGCGGGCTGAAAAATGTCGATGAACAGCTCAAGATCGTGCGCGATGCCTACAAGTTGCTGGGCCGCAGAGATGCTCTGAGGCACGAGGTGTGTCCGGGTGGACACCATCTGGGAGTGACACATCTTGTCGAGGATATCGAATGGCTCGATTCGCACGTTGCGAAATGCGACCGTGCTTAGCCCCTCGGCATGTTGCAAATAAACGGTACGTACCTGTATGGCCGCCAATGGGCGGATGAGGAGAAGATTATGGAAACGAAGAACTTGAGTGAATCGACCATTTGCTGCTTTGGCGATTCGACCACATGGGGGGATAACGGATGCGGCGCAGGCGGCAACGACATCTCTTGGACTTCGCATCTGGGCGCGTTGCTGGGAGGTGCAGTCGTCGAGAACTTTGGCATCAAGGGTTCGCGTATCGCCATCAAGGCCGACCGTACCGATTCATTTGTCGAGCGCTTGGACGGCATCGACGATGCGGCCGATGTCTATGTTGTCTTTGGCGGCGTTAACGACTTTAGCCGCAACGTGCCGCTTGGCGAGTTGGGCAGCACCGATGTGCATGAGTTCTATGGTGCGGTCGACTATCTGATCCGAACCATCACGGCGCGCTCACCTCAGGCAAAGCTCGTGTTTATGACGCCATGCAAGACGAGTGGTAAGCACGAGAAGGATATCCCGGCAAGCGATGAGGCGAACCATTTGGGTCTGACGCAAGACGCCTACGTGCGAGCGATGCTGGAGGTCTGTGACCGTTACTCCGTTCCGGTGATTGACCTGTATGCGCAAAGCGGCATCAGCCCGTTTTTGCCGGAGCACCGCGAACTCTATATGCCGGACGGTCTGCATTACAGCCCGGCTGGCTATGAGCGCCTGGCGCATCGCATCGCCGCGGGCTTAGCCACCGTTTGCCGTTAAAAGTCTGCCGTTCGCGGGGAATATAGGGTTAACGTTCACCCTATATTCCCCGTTCGCGTTACACTAGGGTTAACGTTCACCTATCATTAACGTCAGAGGGGACAGCAATGGGTTGCAATCAAATCCTGGACCGTTATATCGAGCAGTTGATCGAAACCTCTACGCCGCAGGCGCCGGCTTGGAATATCGAAAAGCTCCGTGCCGGTAAGGAGAACACCTGGAACTATATCGACGGCTGCATGATCAAGGCGCTCATCGAGCTGTACGAGATCACGGGTGAGCAGCGCTACCTGACGTTCGCCGACGACTACATCGATTTCTTTGTCCAGGACGACGGTACCATCAAACATTACAACCCCGAGGAGTACAACCTCGATAACGTTAATGCGGGCAAGACCCTCTACAAGCTCTATGACCTGGTGGGCAAGCCCAAGTATCGTGCGGCCATGGATACCATCTATCGTCAGCTCGAAACCCAGCCGCGTACCAAAGAGGGCGTGTTTTGGCACAAGGCCGTCTACCCCAACCAGATCTGGCTCGACGGCATGTATATGGCGCAGCCGTTCTACATGCAGTACGAGCTGAGTTTCCACAACCGTCGTGCCTGCTCAGATAGCTTCCATATGTTCCAGGTCGTGCACGACCTGATGCGCAACCCCCTCAATGGTCTGTACTATCACGCTTACGACGCGAGCCGCAAGCAGTTCTGGTGCGACCCGGTCACCGGCCTTTCGGCTAACTTCTGGCTGCGCGCCGAGGGCTGGTTTGCCATGGCGCTCATCGACACGTGGGAGCTTATGCCGCCTTCGATGTCGGCCGAGAAGGACGAGATCCGCAAGATGTTCCACGACCTGATTGACGCCATGCTGCCGTATCAAGACGAGAAGACCGGCATGTGGCATCAGGTCATCAACCTGCCCAATATCGCCCCCAACTACCTGGAGGAGTCGGGCAGCGCGATCTTTGCCAACGCCATCATGAAGGGCGTGCGTCTGGGCGTGTTGGGTGAGCGCTACTACCAGTACGGCCGTCGCGCCTTCGACGGCATCTGCGAGACCTGCCTTTCCGAGCACGATGGCCAGCTGGCGCTCGACAACATCTGCCTGGTTGCGGGCTTGGGAAACACCGCGCACCGCGAGGGCACGTTTGATTACTACATGAGCGAGCCTATCGTCAAAAACGATGCGAAGGGCGTGGCGCCGCTGGTGCTTGCCTATATCGAGACCATGCATCACGACAAGCTGGCCGGTAAGCGCGATCCGCTCGCCCCCTCGGGCGTGTGCTCCATCGAGGACCCGTTTGGCGGATACACCCCGGGCATCAACGCTCATAAGGGATGTGAATAACGTGGGGGCTATTACTCCGGGCGTACGTTTGCACGACCTTCCGCAGGGGACCGTCGAGGAACGCATTCGCATGGCGGGAGAGCTGGGCTTTTCGTGCATTCAGCTGCCGAGTAAGGTGCTCTACGCATCGATGGGGATCGATCGAGGCGGCCTGACCCGCGAGCTTGCCGACCATTTGCGTGCGGTGCTCGACGAGGCGGGCGTTTCGGTCGCCGTGCTCGGCTGTTATAAGAATCTGGCGACGCCCGATCGCCAACAGCTCATGGATAACTTTTCCGAGTACGAGGCATGCTTGAACTTTGCCCAGATGCTCGGCGGATGCCCGGTTGGCACCGAGACCGGTCGCCCCAATGCGCAGAACCGCGTCGCGGTCGACCGCATGACCGATGAGGCACTCGATGCGTTTGCAGACGGGCTTGCACACGT
>CAJMSO010000257.1 GCA_905216075.1 uncultured bacterium
AGACGGGCGCGGTGATGTGCACGTTGGCCATGAGGTCGGGAACGGTGACATCGCTCGAAGGAACGCGGAAAACGCAGGTGGCGTCTGAGGCCTTATCGTTCTGAGGCATATTGTTAACCATGTTGTCCATGACAACCCCTAACTTAACGCGGACATGCCGCAAAAAATGTACTGTACGTAATCATACCCCAATGGCTTAGTCTTCGATTTCGGGGTTAAGAAAGTCGATGTCTTCGTCCTCTGGATGCGCCACGGCTTGTTTAATGGCTGCTCCACCCTTAATGGAATAGATGACGGCAGTGAGCATGGAGAAGATGACGCCGCCGTACACAAAGAAGATGCCAAGCGGTACGGGGCTGCCGTTGAGGCCCGGGAAGGCCGTGAACGTAGCGGGCAGCAGGTGCCAGCCATCCACAGTGGGAAAGCCAAGCAGCATGAGCGAGAAACCGGTCATGAGCAGCGCCGTGGCAATCTTGCCGGGAAAGACGACGTCAATGGGGCGGCGGTGATAGTGGCGCACGATGAGTGTGCCGATTCCCAGGTAGATATCGCGCCCGATGATGAGCACGCAGACCCAGATGGGAAGCTCGCCGCGAACCACCAGGCCCAGCACGCCGGTAAACAGCAGCGCGCGATCGCAGATGGGATCCATAACCTTGCCGAGCCACGAGACCGTTTTGGTCATGCGGGCAATCTGACCGTCCATCCAGTCGGTGGAAGCCGCGATGGCATAGATGACGATCGCGACGACGCGATTGTTATCCGTCACAAACAGGTATAGAAAGACCAGCGTGAGGATCAGGCGCGTGAAGGTAATGAAATTGGAGATCGTAAAGATCTTATTCGACGGGTAATCGGAAGTGCCGATAAGCTCCTTTTTGATCTTCTTTTTGATGCCCACAGGACTCCCCCGCTGGTAAACGACAAAACTTTCGATACTATACCCGTTCCGGCGATGTCTATCCAGCCAAGCCATAGAGAGTCCAGACATGTGGAGGGCGTCGTAGGCGGCGGGAGATTTCGCATTCGTGTACATCAGCCTCCAAACATGTCGAAAAAAGTCGATTTTGGTGGCTGATGTACACGTTTTGATTCGGTGATTGCATCGAGCGGGAACGTTGTTGATTTAAGCAAAATAATCATGGTGATTAAAACAAAAAAGGTCAGGCACTAAGTGCCTGACCTGCAAACTTCTGGTCGGGACGACTGGATTCGAACCAGCGACCCCTTGACCCCCAGCGAGGTCAGAATGACCCTGACCTGTGCTTATTTTGTTAAAACACGCGCAGATAGCGCAAGTAGCGCATTTCCGCATTTGCAAATTTTACCAGCTCAGCGCGGTCTGTCCAGATAGCATATTTTCGGCTTCGAGGAGCGCGGTGCAGCCGATGATTTAATCAACGGGGGTAGGAGCCCCGAATCGTCGCCTCTCCGGGTTCCCGCAGGTGGGCCCGCCTGTTTCTAATCAACTGCGGATTTAGGAGCAGACATGCAGAACGAGAAATGCAGCAATAAAACCTTACGCGTATGCGGAGCCGGCGGCGTGAGGAAGAACAAGGGCAAATGGCAGGCTGTCGTGACGGTGGCCGACGAGATGACCGGGAAGAAGGTCCAGAGGACCAGGAACACCCGCGTGCCCTGCCTGAAGCAGAGCGCGCGGGGAAAGGCGGCGGCGATGCGCGTCCTCGCGGAATTCAGGTCGGAGGTCGAGCTGGAACTCGCCGAGGCCGAGGAGGCGAGGGCCGCTATCGGCGCCGGGCTTCCCGCCGAACAGCGGGATGACTACGCCGCGCTGCCGCTTTCCGAGGCGCTCGAGAAGTTCATCGACTTCTGCCTGGAGATGAACAGGATCACCCCGACGACCCGCGACGACTACCACTACAGCGCCCTGCACATCGAGCGAGACGAGCTGGGTCTGGTCCCCGTGAACGAGGTGACGACCGACGACGTCAACGCGTGGTCGAGGCGCAGGATCGCCCTGGGCACGGCGCCGGACACGCTCAACAAGTCATTCAAGCTCGGCAAGCGGCTCTACGCCGTCCTGCTGAAGCGCAGCAACGACACGATCGGGAGGAACCCGTTCGACGGCGCCCTCGCGCCCAGGGTCATCGCCAGGCCCAGGAACGCGCTGCGCTCCGACCTCGTGCCGAAGCTCAACTCGGTGACCTCGATGATGCCGGACTCGACCTTCAGGCGGGCGGTCGTGCTCGCCCTGCACACCGGGATGCGCATCGGCGAGGTCTGCGGCCTGCGCTGGTGTGACGTCGACTTCGAGTCGGGGCTCATCACGGTCAGGCACTCGGTGGCCTACGTCAAGGACAGGGGCTCCTTCATCAAGGACACCAAGAACCACGACCTGAGGACGATCCCCGTCGACCCGGTGGGCCTGCTCCCCTTCCTGAAAGAGATCCACGAGATCGATTCGCAGAGGCTCCGGGAGGCATCGGCCCTCGGCCTGCGCGACCTCGCGGACAGCTACGTCGTGTCGCGGCCGGACGGCTCCTTCGCCACCACCAGTTACATCCGCAGGGCGTTCAAGACGTTCTCGGAGACCAACGGCCTCATGGGCACCAACGACGAGCTGATCACGTTCCACGGCCTGCGCCACACCTTCGCGACGCAGTGGATCCGCCACGGCGGCGACATCAAGGCGCTGCAGTCGATCTTCGGGCACAAGGACGCCATGGTCACGCTCAACGTCTACGCCGACATCGAGCCGATGTCCAAGATCCAGAACATGCTGCGCGTGTTGCCGAGCCTGTGGCGAGGCTACCTCGGCCTGAGGGTGGACCCCGGCCCCATGTTCCAGCAGAAGATCCGCGAGGCGATCGAGACGCTCGAGGCGTTCGGCTACGGCATCTCCGAGCCTGCCGACCGCAACGTCCTCATCCGCGACGTTCAGACGATAAGCCGCCTCTACCCCACCGAGTACGCGGCAGTGCTGGGGGCCATCCCGACCGAGGCGACCGTGGTCGAGTAGAGGCTGAGACATGCGCTTTCCCAAATCCGTAGCGCAAGTACGGGAATGTGGAATAGCGTTCAGATATATTCTACCCGGTCATCTCGGTGACGCAAATGCGGCACGGGTTTCCGCGAACGCGGATGCCCGTGCCTATCTTTTTATGATTGTGAATACGCCTGCGCGAATGTAGATGAAGCCCCGCGGTTCAGGCCGGGGATTTTCAGCCGCGCCGCCCGATTTCGAATAAAGGCCTGCAAATGCAGACGGCTTTCGGGGGCCCGACGGCACCTCTCTCAAAAATGGGAGTATGGCCCGAGGCCGCACCTGTGCCCCAGCTCCGCCACGAGGGCATCGTTGTCGGTCACCGAGACG
>CAJMSO010000258.1 GCA_905216075.1 uncultured bacterium
GATCGAAGTGGTGGGCACCGGTGCCAACGGCAACGATGCGGTGGCGCTCTACGCTGAGCACGCACCCGATATCGCGCTGCTCGACATCCAGATGCCGGGACGCGACGGCCTTTCGGCCGCGCGCGAGATCCTTGAGCACGACCCTGCGGCGCGCGTGGTGTTTCTGACGACATTCTTGGATGACGAGTACATTGTGTCGGCGCTCAAGCTGGGCGCCCGCGGCTACCTGATCAAGACCGATGTCGCTGCCATTCCGCCGGCGTTGGCAAAGGTCATGGACGGCAAACGCGTGCTCGAGGGCAAGGCGATCGAAGATATCAACTTTGATGGGGCGGACGTCGAGGCCGGCGCGACCCGCCGGCCCGCCGCCTTTGCCGGCCTGACCGACCGCGAGTTCGAAGTCGCCGAGCTCATCGCCCGCGGCCTCGACAACAAGGAGATCGCCGCCACCGCCTACATGGGCGAAGGCACCGTGCGCAACCACATCAGCTCGATCCTTGCCAAAATGGGCCTACGCAACCGCACACAGATCGCCATTGCCTACCTGCGAGGGTAATTACCCAACGGCCGACCACCCCGGCATAGCAAAATGGCTGCTACCGCTTTAATGCCATTTCAAAACTACGCCGGATTACTACGGTGAATCGCCCACCTTTGACCACGGCAAATTGCGCACTTGCAAAACCGCAGGTAGAGCGCTTGCAATATTTAGAAAAATGCAGTCATGGTCGGGGATGTCGAATTCATCGTAGTAAACCGGCATAGTTTTGTTCGGGCGGCCCTGCACGAGTGCCTCCGCAAGCCTCGCGGGACCAAAATGATCCGTTTCCCTCTGTCCACGGGAGATCAGGGGCTGTTATGGATATGGTGCCATTTCAAAACTACGCCGGATTACGGGGCTAAAGTCGGGCCCCTCATCCATACCTTCATTTTTTGAAAAACGGCAGGCTATCTACCTGCGGTTTTGTTTTTACGCTTTTCTGTATGGTGGGAGGTTTGCTATCCAGCCCCGTAATCCGGCATAGTTTTGTTCGTGGCGGCACAACCGCGCGTTCACGCGCGGGGCCGGTGGGGCTATTTTGCCCCACCGGCCCGTCTTCGCGCTACTCCGGCTTGGTTTCTACCGTGGGAGTCTTGTCCGCCGCGACTGGAGTACGGGCGGTGTCCATAGTCAGGCAGTGCTTGGGGCAGCTTTCGATGCACTCGCCGCACACCACGCAGGCGTACGGATCGATCGACCAGGTGCCGCCCTTGCGATCGACCGCGAGCGCGCCCGCCGGGCAGCGACGAGCGCACATGCCGCAGCAAATGCACACGTCCACGTCGTTGACGACGTGCCCGCGCAAGCGCTCGGGTGCCGCGAGCTTCTCCTGCGGATAGCACACCGTGACCGGCTGCTTGACCATAGAGCCCAAGGCCGTCTTGGCAAATGTCAGTAAACTCATGCCGCGCCTACCTTTCCGTGCAGCTAATGCAGGGGTCGATGGTCAGGATAATCATGGGCACGTTGGCAAGGAGTACGCCCTGCAGCGCATGCGTCAGACCCGCCAAGTTCTGCGACGTCGGCGTGCGTACGCGGAAACGGTCCAGGTTCTTAGTGCCGTTGCCGCGCACATAGTAATACGCCTCGCCGCGCGGCTGCTCAATCACAACCTCGCCACGCGCGCCGTCGGCCGGCGTGAGCTTGGTGCGCCCGCCGATTCCGTCGTGCGGAATCTTGCCCGCAAGCTCCTTGATGATGTCCATGGCCTGCGTGACCTCGGCACAACGCACCTGGCAGCGGGCATAGCAGTCGCCGTCAGTGGCAACGATGGGCTCAAACGCGGCCAGATCCGCATAGGCACCGTCGCCAAACATGCGCACGTCATAATCCACACCAGAAGCGCGACCGAACGGACCGACCATCGACAAATCCAGCGCGTCCTTCTTGCTAATCACGCCCACGCCATGTAGGCGCTCGCCGCAGCTATTGTCGTCCAAAAACGTATGCACCAGGGCCTCGTAGTCGGGACGCATGGCATCGAGCGTCTGGACAATACCCGCCAGCTCGGAGTCCTCGATGTCGTGCTTAAGGCCGCCGATCTCGTTGATCGACAGAATCACGCGGCCGCCGCAGGTGCTCTCGAAGATCTTGAGAATCTGCTCGCGCAGCGTCCACGAACGATAGAACAGCGCCTCGAAGCCAAAGGCGTCGGCGAGCAGGCCCAGCCACAGCAGGTGCGAGTGAATGCGCGAAAGCTCGTGCAAAATGGTGCGGATATACTGCGCGCGGCCGGGCACCTCGATGTCGAGCATGCGCTCGCAGGCGCTGGCATAGCCGCAGCTATGGCCCACGGCGCAGATGCCGCAGATGCGCTCGGCGATGTAGCCAAACTGATGCATATCGCGCTTTTCGGTGAGCTTCTCGAGTCCGCGGTGCACAAAGCCGATCTGCGGAATTGCCTCGAGAACGCGGTCGTCCTCGATCACTAGGTCCAGATGAAGCGGCTCGGGCAGCACCGGGTGTTGCGGGCCAAACGGAATAACGGAGCGATGTGCCATGGACCTTACGCCTCCTTTTTCTGCTTGTCGCGGGCGACCTTGGCGGCAAGCGCCGCGCGGACCTTGGCCGCTTTCTCGGGATCCATGGCGGCGAGCTTTGCCTCCATCTCGGCAGCCTTGAGCGCGGCCTTTGCAGCGACCTCATCGTGCTGAGCATCGGAGCCGGCAGCCGCAGCGGGCTGAGCGACGGCAGCGTCCGCAGCATCGCCAACGCCCGCAGTGCCCTCCCCCGCAGCGGCCATGGCAGTAGCAACCTTCTCGGCCGCGGCCTTGCGCGCCTTGTCCTCGGCAGCGGCACACACCTTCATGGCCTTCTCGCGCGCGGCCTTCACCTCGGGCGTGATAACGCTCATGGGTTCGGCAGTCGAGACCTGGTAGAAAAAGCCCTTAAAGTCGATCTGCATGTCGGTGATGGCAAGACCAAACAGGTCGTGCGCCTCGTTTTCAAACGGGAATACCGCCGGATAGTACGAGCTGATGGACGGAATCTCCTGGTACTGGTCGATGCCCTCGACCACCAGGTTCTCGATCGCATAGCTACCATCCTGAGCGATCTGCTCCTGTGCAGCACGAACGTTGATAAACGTATAGACCAGGCGATACGCGCCGTCGTCGACGTTGCGCTCGGCATGCATTTGCACAAAGCGCGCGCCGACGCCCTTGAGCGCCTGGACATGCGACAGGAGCTCGTCGATCCCGACGGTGGTATAGATAGCCTTTTGCATTACTCAGCCTCCTTTGCAGCGGCGGGCGTCTCAGCAGATGC
>CAJMSO010000259.1 GCA_905216075.1 uncultured bacterium
CGGGGCATGTGCCGTTAGTGGCAGCCGCAGCCCTCGTGGCCCTCGTGCTCGTGATGGCCGTGGCAGCTGCAGGAATTGCCATGCTCTTGGGCGTGCTCGTGGTCGTGGCCGTGGCAGCCGCACGTGGCCTCGCCGTTCTGTGCGAGCGTGCCGGCAATGAGGGCCTCGACGCAAGCGTTGCAGCTGCCCTGGGCACCTGCGTATACCGTGATGCCGGCTTGGGCAAGTGCGTTGATAGCGCCACCGCCGATGCCGCCGCAGATGAGCGTGTCCACGCCGCCGTTGGCGAGCAGGCCCGCAAGGGCACCGTGGCCGGTGCCGCCGGTGCCCACGACCTGCTCGTTGAGCACCTTGCCATCCTGGATGTCGTAGATCTTGAACTGTTCGCTGCGGCCAAAGTGCATAAAGATGTTGCCGTTGTCGTACGTCGTTGCCACCCTCATGGTGCCGACCTCCTTTGCTGGCCATGCGGCCGTCGTTGTGGTGATGGGGGAGTATGCGATATTGCCGCCCTCGATACTGAGCGCTCGCCCGTTGACCAACGCGTTTGCCACCTTGCGATGTGCGCGGCTGCAGATGGCCGCCACGGTGGCGCGGGCAATGCCCATGCACTGGGCGACTTTCTCCTGATTGAGGCCTTCCAGGTCGCATAGGCGCAGGACCTCGAGTTCGTCGACCGTCATGTCGATGGCATCTCCGCTGGCAAGGCCGTCGGGGGTAAAACCGCGATATTCGGGGATGATCCCAACGCGGCGTAATTTTTCTCGTCTTCCTGCCATTCACTCTCCTAATCTGACATATGTCAACAATAGAATAGCGCGCGAGCGGAACCGTGCAAGGTATTCTTGGCATATGTCAGAAATTGAGGGCTTATGTTTGGGCTGTGGGGCCGCGTTCGCCTGGGCTACAATGAATTTCGCTTATAGCCGACTGACAGGAGGGTCAATGAGCAAGGCTGATCAACAGTTTGTATCCATGTGCCGCGACATTCTGGACCATGGCACCACCACCGAGGGCCAAAAGGTCCGTCCGGTGTGGGAGGACGGCACCCCTGCCTATACCATTAAAAATTTTGGCGTTACGGCTCGCTACGACCTGCGTGAGGAGTTCCCCGCGCTCACTCTACGCCGTACGGCGCTTAAGTCTGCCATGGACGAGATCTTATGGATCTATCAAAAGAAGTCCAATAATGTCCATGACCTCAACAGTCATATTTGGGATGAGTGGGCCGACGAGACCGGCTCCATCGGCAAGGCCTACGGGTACCAGATTGGCCAGAAGAGCCATTATGCCGAGGGCGATTTCGACCAGATGGACCGCGTGCTGTACGATCTTAAGCACACACCGTACAGTCGCCGCATCATGACCAACACGTACGTGTTTAGCGACCTGTCCGAGATGCACCTGTATCCGTGCGCCTACAGCGTGACCTATAACGTGACGCAGCGACCGCAGGACGACAAGCCCACGCTCAACATGATTCTCAACCAACGCAGCCAGGACATTTTGGCCGCGAACAACTGGAACGTGTGCCAGTACGCCATCTTGCTGATGATGGTCGCGCAGTCGGTCGATATGATTCCCGGTGAGCTGCTGCATGTGATTGCCGATGCCCACATTTACGACCGTCATGTCGATATCGTCCGTGAACTTATCGAGCGTCCGCAGTTTGCGGCGCCCAAGGTAACGCTTAACCCCGACGTGCATGACTTCTATGCGTTTACGACCGATGACCTGATCGTCGAGGGCTACGAGCACGGTCCGCAGGTCAAGAACATTCCCATTGCGGTGTAGGTGGCGCTCATGACGTGTAAGCTATCTGCTATCGTCGCCGTGTGTGACGACTGGGGCATTGGGTGCGAGGGCGACATGGTGGTGTCTAATCGCGCCGACATGCGCCATTTTGTGGCGTGCACCAAAGGTTGCCCGGTCATTATGGGGCGCAAGACGCTGCTGAGTTTTCCCGGTGGGCGTCCACTTAAGAACCGTCGCAATATCGTGCTTACCCGCGACGAGGATTTTGCTGTCGAGGGCGTCGACGTGGTGCATAGCATCGACGAGGCGCTCGCCGCGGTTGCCGATGAGCCCGTTGCCTGGGTGATCGGTGGCGGCGATGTCTATCGGCAGTTTTTGCCGTACTGCGTGGAGGCCGAGGTCACGCACAACCATTGCACCCATGCCGTGGACACGTACTTTCCCGACTTGGACGCTGATCCCGCGTGGGAGATTACTCGGCGTGGCGGTGTTGCCACGATTGCCTCGGGCGAGGGCGACGAGGGTGTCGATTATGAGTTCGTGACGTATCGTCGCGTTGAGGCGTAAATCGCCTGGCGTGAACGGTATTATCGGGTTGATTGAATGTATGGGGCGGCGCTTAGCGTCGCCTCGTTTGGTATAGATGTGCTGTAAAGAAGGGTGCGGGCTGGCTGCTATGACTGATGCCGTTGATGTTCTGCGAATCGATTCGCTCGAGGACGAGCGGCTCGATGCTTACGTGCGACTGACCGAGCGCGAGCTGCGCTGCGTGCTGGAGCCGCAAAAGGGCATCTTTATCGCCGAGAGCGCCAAGGTTATCGAGCGCGCGGTGCGTGCCGGATACCAGCCGGTGAGCTTTCTTTTGGGTGAACGCTGGCTCGACCAGATGATGCCGCTGTTTGAGCGCCTGGTTGTGCGCGAGGGCGCGGATCCGGTTCCTGTGTTCGTGGCCTCCATGGAGCTCATGGAGCAGTTGACGGGCTTTAACGTGACGCGCGGTGCGCTCGCGGCGTTTCGTCGCCCGCGGCAGATTCCAGTCGATGAGTTTCTCGACGGCGTCATAAAAGCTGCGGGGGATCGTCCAGTGCGCGTGTGCGTGCTCGAGGGCATTGTCGACCATACTAACGTGGGCGCTATTTTCCGCTCGGCCGCCGCGCTCAATGTCGACGGCATTCTGGTGAGCCCTACGTGCTGCGATCCGCTGTATCGTCGCTCGGCTCGTGTGAGCATGGGCACGGTGTTTCAAGTGCCATGGACGCGCATTGGCAGCGAGGCTCGTGTGTGGCCGCACGATGGCCTGGCGGCACTGCACGAAGCCGGTTTTTCCTGTGCTGCCATGGCATTGACGGACGATTCCGTATCGCTGGACGATCCCGTGCTGCAGGAGATTGACCGCCTGGCAATCTTTATGGGTACCGAGGGTGCCGGTCTGGGCGCCAAGACTATCGCGGGCTGTGACCGGGCCGTGCGCATTCCGATGGCGCACGGGGTTGATTCGCTTAACGTGGCCGCGGCGA